>CALZLE010000431.1 GCA_945788205.1 uncultured Desulfuromonadales bacterium | reverse complement strand
GGTAACCGGATATTCGGGATGCGAAGAAAAGATTGCCAATTTTAAACAAGAGGTAAAACTTACCGCCTTTCAGGCCTGACCCTTTAGCTGCAAAATGTGAAGATAGACCTCTTGTTCTACAAAAAAATTAGCAAAATGGGGCCTTGATTGGCTGCCCTCAATGCTTGACGGATGTTCAGCCAAGGGTAGACTTTATTGTAGTGCGATTAGACGGGGAAATGGGGGCCGAATTCATGGCCGGTGGAGGATGACTCAAGCACCAGAGGCTCAACCCATCGAAAGCAATTTCCTATCATCCGGCTTGGTTGCTAGACCCCGTCGCACACCAACGCGCGGACGGGGTCTCCGCCGCAGGCTGGCTTCATTTGGCCTGAGGGAACGTGAGCAAGATTAATGAAGCTAGGCAAGTCATTAATTGAACCGATCCCGCTCCTGGCCAGGAGGTTTCGTAATGTCGGATTTGCAGCTGCCTGTACTTAGTGAGTCTAGCGGGATCGACAAAGCCTTCGAGGTTATGATTCAGAATGGCGTGTCGGGAGTTTTAATAAACCTTAAGTTCGGTTACCGTCTCGTCCATTACGATCAGATCCTGGACGCCTGGAAGATGCAAGTCGAGATTCTTTCAGATATCCCCTCGGATCGCGGACATTTCCTAGAGTCCGTCGACTACCTACTAAAATCAGCCCCATTCATAACGGCGTCTTTCCGACCCGGTCACGTGATAGATGCTTCGGACTACATGGTGAGGAGTTCAGGCTACTCCTGCGACGGGCCAATTACACATTACTACCCTCCCCAGGCACGTGGCGATACAGACGACTGCGTCGTGCTCGGCTGCTCAGGAAAGGTTTCATAGATCATGCTGAGCTCACTCCTTACGCAGCTCACATCATTACAAGCCTTTTTCTCGCGGGCTTTCTTAATCGCGGCCTTGCTACCGACGCTCCTGTTCTTGTTTCTCAACGCAGTCATATTCTACCTCTGGTCTTGGCCTGTTCACGATTGGGTCCGTAGCCAGTTGCTGGACGCCACGGTTTCCGTTTTGGATAAGACCATCCTCTTCGCCGGGTTCTTCTTCGCACTCTGGATTGCCTCCTACATCACTGCCGCCCTCACCCCTCTTTGGATTCGTACACTGGAAGGGAGGAATTGGTGGTCCTGGTTGAGCAAGGGCGGGGCAACATATCATCTAAACCGCTATCGCGATCTTTCCTTGCAGATCGAAAAAGCGGTTAGGATTCATGTTGATATCGATCGCAATCGTAAGAAATGGGATCAAAAGATCCAGAATGCCTTCACAGGTGCGGGTCCGGGCAAAAGCGGGGCTGCATCCACGACGAACACGCAAAATCTGATTAAAGGCCTGCAGGGCGATAGCGCGATCCATAAACTAATTGAGTTTAAGGATTTGGAGAGCCTGGTCGACACTTACGACCAGGAACTTCGAACCCTTGGCGCCACAGACACGCTTAAGCGGCTTGCTAGTGACATCACGCTCCTGATCGACTACGCGTCCATCCGCGCCAAGGGTGAATATTCGGGCTGCCTCAACGAGCGGAATCTGAATTTTGGGGAGGTAGCAAAGATCGCCCCTACCAAGTTCGGGAATATTGGTCTTTCAGCACAGGCTTATGCCACGCGTGCCTACGGCTGTAATCTCGCTCTCATTTGGAGCTCCCTCCGCCATGCTGCGGAGAAAACTGAAAACATAGCTAAAGAGTTAGAAAACTGTAAATCGCGGCTTGATTTTCTGGTAGCGTGCTTTTGGCTTACCCTCCTATTAGCGGTCGAATGGGCACTGCTGTTCGCCTTTAATGGAGATGTGCTTCCGGCGCTAATCATCGCCTTTGCCGGCCCGCTGATTTGCTGGATGCTCTGGTATGGAGCGGCCGTGGAACAATACCGGAGCCTTCAGGATCTGATCATCTCGTTGTTGAACCACCTTCGATTTCAAGTACTGAGTGATTTGCGATTGGGACTTCCGATTGACCTAAATGAGGAACGCGAACTTTGGCGCGTCATTGAACTTGGCATCGGCAGTGGTGAACCGTTCAACCTTCGTTATCAGCATCCAAGCCCATGAAGTGGCGATGGATTATTTTTTTTGTTTTTTTAGCTGCCGTAGCTATTATCGCGTATCTCCGCAAGCCTCAATGCGCCGCGTCCGAAGCTGAATGGAAAGCTACTGTTAGGCTTGAAAAGAATACCCGCATCTCCCGCATTCATCTCAAGAGACCGAATCTCCCGACCCCTGCCTCTGCATGGCATTTGCCAGAACTGCCGACTCTCGAGGGGAAATACGTGATCAACAAAATCGAAAAGGACGCCAATGTGAGTGCCGACCAGCTAAGCGTCATGCCAAACATTTACGCAGTACAAGGCACCGCGCTCCTTTTCTACAACACTCAGGATGCTGGCTTGCCCGGGACCCAACTTAACGCCGGTGCCAAGCTTTATGTTTGCGATAGTGGCAAGCCATGTGAAACGAAGCCGTACAAGATTGAGGCCGTCATCGGTGAAAAGGAACCATACACAGTCGTACTTCGAGTTCCCAAAACAGAATTGGACCGTATCCAGAAATTTGCGAAAGTCCAATTGCGCTTAGCTGCACTCCCGCAGAATACCTCGCCTGAACGAAAGGATTGAGCATATGCCCGAATTGATTTGGAGAAAGCTCAAGGAGGTCGAACTGCCAGATCCTCAAGACGCTGCCTGGACTCCAGCACTAGACTATCTCATAGCAAAACGTCTCTACCGGTTACGCGTCAAAGGGGAAGCAGATCGTTGGCAATTGGAAGGCATGACAGCACCCTGCACAGTTGACGGGACTGATTTTAACGCGGCGCGAAGTACCGAGCCTATTTGTCCGGGCTCCCCATTCGGTGCGTTAATTGGAAAAATTGGGGGAAGCACTGCCGACAACGCAGGTGTAATATTTGGCGTAGGCCGATACTGCGTTTATCAAGTCACCGAAGAGGCAAAGGCTGGCCCTCTCTATTTAGGCGCAAACGATCTTTCTGTATTGATGTCTAAGGTAAACGGTAAGGTCATGGTCGAAATCGAAATCGCCCTCCAGTATAATGGGTCAAAATTGGATCCAGATTGACATAGGTCACGAGCGGACATGGACTGTTCATCTGCTTTGAAAAACCCCAGTTGATAAGCCTCGGCATTGTGTCAGAGGACAGTCGGGAGTTTTACCGGGAGCTGACGGACACCTGGTCGCTCGCCGGTTGCAGTCTGTTCGTTTTGGGTTGGGCTTTACCGTGGTTGTATGATGGTAAAGTCGGCAGCCTGCTCGACTCAACACTTAAGAGCTACCTGAACCTGATCCAATATAAAACCAACAATGCAGATCTATTTCCGAAGCACAAAGAGGAGCTGCTGATGCAGAGACTCATATCCAATTCGGATCGCGTGGATCATCTAAGATTTCTTACCGGGATGGAGCAAACCGCTAGCCTGCAAATAATAGAAAATCCCTTTCTGAGCGAGCGGCTAAGGGGACTCAGACCTGCTTCCTTATTAACTGACGACCAGGCGCAGCCTGAAAATCAGGTGGCGCGTGATTTATAGGAATGGCTGGGGAGTTTTGATGCTTCACCGGTTATTTGAGCTGATTCTTTCTATGTCAAGGAACAGCTGCTGAAGTTGCTAGGCCAGCCGGTAAAGTTTTTGCGGGTTACTGATCTGGCTGATCATAGCGGCGGCTTGCAACCTCATCACGCCTTGGACGATGCCCATGCATTACGCCTAGGCTATATGGGCAGCTAGCGGTTTGAATTACCCTTGGATAAATTATGTCTGCAGAAG
>CALZLE010000430.1 GCA_945788205.1 uncultured Desulfuromonadales bacterium | reverse complement strand
CCTTGGTCTGTTTTTTGGCTTGTCAGAAATTTGCCCCGCATCTCCCTTCTCATCAATTCCTGACAAGATCCTGATATGTAAGGAGCAACAATGTCGACAGAAACAAAGGTTGAGGTAAGAAATTTATATAAAATATTTGGCCCACACCCGAAAAAGGCGCTGAGCCTGCTCGAGCAAGGGCAGGACAAAGAAGCAATTTTTGAAGAGACCGAGACCACCGTTGGTGTTCAAGATGCCAGCTTCGAAATTTATACCGGTGAAATCTTTGTCATCATGGGCTTGTCCGGTTCCGGCAAATCGACCATGGTGCGGATGCTCAACCGACTGATCGAGCCGACCATCGGACAAGTGCTGATTGACGGTGAAGATATCACCGCAATGAGTGATGATCAGCTCGTTAAACTGCGGCGTGCCAAGCTGAGCATGGTCTTTCAGTCCTTTGCCCTGATGCCGCATATGACAGTGTTGCAGAACGCCGCTTTCGGTTTGGAAATGGATGGTGTTGATAAATCGACGCGTGACAAAAGAGCCCTGGAAGCGCTTGAACAGGTCGGTCTCGAAGCTTGGGCAGAAAGCATGCCGGATGAGCTATCCGGTGGTATGCAACAGCGGGTCGGGCTGGCCCGCGGACTGGCAGTTGACCCCGATATCCTGCTGATGGATGAGGCCTTTTCGGCCCTCGATCCACTCATTCGTACCGAGATGCAGGACGAACTGCTCAAACTGCAATCAAAAGCAAAACGGACGATTGTCTTTATCTCCCACGATCTCGACGAAGCGATGCGCATCGGCGACCGGATCGCCATCATGGAGGGTGGCCGAGTGGTACAAGTCGGCACCCCTGAGGAAATACTGCAGAATCCGGCCGACGATTACGTGCGAGCCTTTTTCCGCGGCGTCGATCCGACGAACATTCTGACCGCCGGTGATATTGCCACGGACAAGCAAACCACGATTATTATCACTGAAGGAAAAAACCCCAGAGCGGCTTTGCAACGATTGATCAAAGATGACCGCGATTTTGGCTACGTGCTTGATAGCGAGCGCATCTTCAAGGGGATTATTTCCACCGACTCACTGCGTGAACTGATTGATGACACGACCCGTGAACAGCTGATTCAGAATGCTTTTCTCGCTGATGCCATCAGCGCCAATAGCTCAGATTCAATGCAGGACATTCTTCCCGAGGTGGCCAGCCACCCCTGGGCGGTGCCAATCCTGAATGATTCCGGTGAATATTTGGGAGCCGTGTCGAAAAACCTGTTTTTGCGCACACTCCACCGCGACCAGCCGGAAGATCTGCCAGAGACGGAACAATTAAGCAACGGAGCAATATAAGCAATGCGCATATTTAATTTTGACGAACAGCTGATCCCTCTCGACGAATGGGTTCAGACCTTTGTCGACTGGCTGGTACTGAACTACCGCGATTTTTTCCAAATCATCAAGGTCCCGATTGAGCTAAGCCTGGAGGGCCTGGAGTGGCTGTTCGCAACCTTGCCCCCCTGGCTGGTGATTCTCTTCTTCGCCTTTGCCGCCTGGAAGTATGCTGGCAAGCGGGTTGCTGTTTTCTCCCTGCTGACTTTTTTCCTGATCGGCTATCTGGGGTTGTGGGAAGACACCATGACCACCCTAGCGATGGTGATCTGTTCGGTTCTATTCTGTGCCGTGTGCGGCATCCCCTTGGGGGTTCTGGCGGGGCGCAGTGATCGCTTCGAGATGCTAATGCGACCCTGCCTGGATGCTATGCAGACCACACCGGCCTTCGTTTACCTGGTGCCGGTGGTGATGCTGTTCAGCATCGGTACCGTCTCCGGCATCCTGGCCACCATCGTTTTCGCCTTACCACCGATTATCCGTTTAACCAACCTCGGCATCCGTCAGGTTCATCCGGAACTGGTTGAAGCGGCACTCGCCTTCGGCGCCACGCCCTGGCAGGTGTTGCGTAAAGTCCAGTTCCCTTTGGCAATGCCCTCAATCATGGCCGGCCTTAATCAGACCCTCATGATGGCCCTGTCAATGGTCGTTATCGCTGCACTGATTGGTGCTGGTGGTCTCGGAAATCCGGTTGTACAGGGGCTGAATACATTGGAGATTGGGCTGGCGACTATCGGCGGCTTATCGATTGTCCTGCTGGCAATGGTCCTTGATCGCATTACTCAGGGGATCGGCCAGAAATAGGTTTTTGTTCAATTCACTCATAGCAATGAAAAAAGGAGTGTCACATGAAACGTATTCTGATGATTTTACTCGTCCTATCACTGGCGGTGCCGGCACTTGCCGACAACCATAAACCAGGCAAAGGCATTAAAGTCCAACCTGGCCGCGCGACTTGGAATACTGGTTATTTTCAGGAAGCTCTGGTCCGTACCGGGCTGAAAGAACTTGGTTACAACGCTAAGAAACCAAAAGAATTAACCAATCCCCTGTTTTATCAGGCACTGGCTCTTGGTGACCTCGACTACTGGACGAACGGCTGGTTCCCTGTCCACGACGGTCAGTTGCCGAAGGGTTTTTACGACAAAGGTGAAAAGGTCGGGTATGTCGTAAAAGCCGGTGGTCTACAGGGCTACCTGGTCTCAAAAAGAGATGTGGAAAAATACAACATCAAGTCGATTGCAGACTTCAAACGTCCCGAGGTCAAAAAGGCTTTTGATGCCGATGGCGACGGCAAAGCTGACTTGACCGCCTGTCCAGCTGGCTGGGGCTGTGAAGGAACCATCGATTTCCATATGAAGGCCTATGGTCTTGAGGATGACATCAAGCCGATTAAGGCTGCCTACTCGGCGAGCATGGCTGATGCTCTGGCTCGTTACAAAGCAGGCAAGCCGGTCTTTTTCTACACCTGGGCTCCAAACTGGACGATCTTTAAATTTAAGCCAGGCGAAGATGTGGTCTGGATGAATGTTCCGGAAATCAAGCCAACAGAAGCACAGAAACCACAGGTTGATCGCCTGACCATGAGTGGTGTTGAAGGAGCGGTCAGTGATCCGCTCAAGCTTGGATTCGTTGCTGCAGACATTCAGATTGTTGCCAATAAAAAATTCCTCGCCGAAAATCCAGCGGCGAAAGAATTCTTCAAACAATTCACCCTGCCGTTAAGTGATATCAACGAGCAAAACACCAAAATGCAGGATGGTGAAAAATCGACCAAGGATATCGATCGGCACGTAAAAGAATGGATCGCAAAGAATCAGGAAAAATGGAACGGTTGGCTTGAGGCAGCACGTAATGCAGCAAAATAGACAAATTTAAGAAGACAAAACAAAAGCGGCCGGAGGATTTAATCCTCCGGCCGCTTTTGTTTATTCAGGACAACACCCGGTAAGGCCCAGTTGCGTAACTGCGCATCTGTACCGAGCCATTGTGCTTTAATAAAGCGATGATCCGATCCCGATTCACCGGATGGCTAACCCGCTGCAGCACCGAATCAGCAGCACACCACTCGACCTCTGGAGTTTCCTCACTCGGCGTCAATTCTCCGGATGAATAACGGGCGGTAAAGCAAAAAATCAACGAAGAAGGTTCAGAGACTTTCGACCAGACGACCGCAGGTTTCGGATTGCAGATCGTGACTCCGGTCTCCTCAAGCACTTCACGACTTAATGCATAAACCAAAGCCTCACGCTCTTCGACCCGCCCCTGCGGAAGCTCCCAGCCACGGATATGGTGTCTGACCAAAAGGATTTCTTCTTGGTCGTTCCGAATCAGACAGCTTACGACAAGAACATGCTTTGGTTGTTGCATCAGTTAATCCCGGTTGCAGTAGAATTAGTTTCTGGCTCAATCCGGCCCTGAAGTGTCTCTTCGCTCGCAACTTTAGGCAGCAGGACCCACAGGCGGCCATCTTGTTTCATCCTGCCGGCAATCTCCCCTGCGCCATTCCCCATACCCCAGAAAAAATCAGCCCGCACCCGGCCTTTAATTGCACCACCGGTGTCCTGAGCGACCATCAGCCGTTGTAACAGTTCGTCGGTACCGGGGACTGTCGTCGCCAAAAAAACAGGCGCACCAAGTGGGATAGTACGTGGGTCAACAGCGAGACTCCGGCGTGCGGTTAATGGTATTCCGAGGGCGCCAGGTGGCGAAATAAACTCTGCTGGTAACTCCCGGAAAAAGACATAACTCGGATTTTCCGCTAACAACTTTCGACCCGCTTCCGGATTTTTCTCAACCCAGCGTCGAATATTCTGCATCGACATCTGATTGCGGGTCATTTCATTGCGCTCCAATAAAAGCTTGCCGATGGAATGATACCGATGGCCATTCTGATTGGCGTAATTGACCATCACAAGTTCACCATTTTGCAGACGAATTCGCCCCGACCCCTGAATATGCAGGAAAAACAGCTCGACCGGATCAGCAACCCAGAACAATTCATTTCCGGCCAGCGGATTTGCACCATTGTCAATTTCACTACGTTCAAAGTACGGCACCACTCGATTGCCTACAACTCTACCTCTCAAGCGATAATTATTTAGCTCGGGATAGATTTCATCCAGGTCAACAATCAGTAAATCTTCAGGCTGCGTGTAGAGTGGATATTTGTACTTTTCAGTCGGCTCACGGCTACCGGGAAGCTCGGGCCCATAATATCCCGTAATCATCCCACTAGCACTCCCATCTTTATTGCGAACCTGGAACGGCTGAAAAAAAGTTTCGAAAAAATCGCGGGCCTGTTGCGCTTCAACGGCTTTAAGTTTGGCTGCTTCCTGACAAACGGTCTGCCAACGAATACGCTTAGATGTTGCCCGGCAGCTCTGCTGAAAAACTTGCAGCGGTACAGATAAATCATCACCCAACCAACCCTCAACATCATTCCAAGCGACCGGCACCAGCGGATCAGCCTCAACGATTGGTGGTTCAATTGGCACCGGCGGCAATTCCGGTTCCTCAACCACTGGCGGAACTTTATCCGCACAAGCAGCAAGCAAGAACAGCAACAATAATGTAAGAAGATGTTTTTTCATTCAGCGTCCAGAGCAGCTACCCCGTCAATGGGAAATTTCATTGTCGCAGAAATAGCCATTTGAAGCCAGAGGTCTTCATCAGCATAAATTACATGCTAAAACATATCAATCGGATCAACGTCAATATAAAGCCCGACCCCAGTATTAACCCTATTTTTATTTCTTTCAACTACAGAACGCAAACATCTTAACGCTTTCCGGTCTGTTGACTTTAGTAAAAGTTGAAGACGATTTTTACCACGCAATCGGGCCAGCGGACAGGGACTGGGGCCAAGGACTTCGACCGAGCCTGCCCGTGACACCAAAAGGTCGGCCAAGGAGTCCGCCGATGATTTGACCTGCGCTAAATTGTTGCCACTAAATACCAGATTCGCAAGATAGCCACAGGGCGGGTAACCGAGTTCTTGACGAAACGGCAACTCCTGTTGGTAAAAATCGAGGTAATCCTGGTCAGCAGCACACGTCAGAGCATAGTGTTCCGGGTAGTAAGTTTGAATATAGACCTTGCCACCACCACTTAACCGCCCGGCTCGCCCGGCAACCTGGGTTAGCAGCGAGAAGCTTCGCTCTGCGGCACGGAAATCGGGCAGGTTGAGCAAGCTATCGGCGCCAAGAACACCGACGGTCGAAACTCCGGGGAAATCGTGCCCCTTGGCGATCATCTGCGTTCCAATCAGAATATCGATCTGCCCCTGCATCATTTTTTCAACTAACTTTTGATGCGCGCCTTTACGACTGGTGGTATCTCGATCCATACGCGCGATTCGAACTCCGGGGAACAATTCAGCAACTTCCTCCTCGAGCCTTTCCGTTCCTGCTCCTTCCGGCGCTATATTCTGTCCACAACATTCGGGGCACTCTTCTTTTGGCGGCTCGGCATAATCGCAATAATGACAACGCAACAACCGGTCACGCTGATGAAAGGTCAGGGTTATTTCGCAATTGGGACAATGGAAGCTGGTACCACAATCTGTACAGAGCAAAAAGGGCGCAAATCCTCGGCGGTTCAACAGCAGAAGCGCTTGTTCTCGCCGTTCCAGAGTCTGCTGCAACGCCTCAATCAACTCATTGGTAAGCACTCCTTCTGCCGGGCTTTCGCGTAAATCAAGCAATTCAACCTGCGGCATTTTACCCGCATGCACGCGATGATCGAGGGATAACCGTTGAACATCCCCCTGCTCACTTCGGTAGAAACTGGCGAAAGAGGGCGTTGCACTTCCGAGCAAGACTGGGCAACCTTGCTGCTGCCCCCGGACCAGCGCAAGGTCGCGCGCATTATAGCGAAACCCTTCGGCCTGCTTGTAACTCGACTCATGTTCTTCATCAACGATAATCAGTCCAGGTTTTTGCAGTGGGGCAAAAACCGCTGAACGAGCGCCGATGACAATCTCGACCTCATCACGATTAATCGCCCGCCAGGCATCGTACCTTTCACCATCCGACAGACCGCTGTGCAAAACCGCCAGCTTGTGCCCAGCCGGTTCAAATCGTGCGCGAAACCGAGCGACTAGCTGAGGGGTCAAGGCAATTTCAGGAACCAACACTAAGGCTTGACGCTTTTCTTTCAAGCACTTTTCAACTGCACGCAGATAAACTTCGGTCTTTCCACTGCCGGTCACACCATGCAGCAGAAATGATTTAAAACCGGACGCACCCAGCGCAGAGGAAATCGACTCAACCGCCTCAGACTGTTCAGAATTGAGGGTCAGGCATGTATCTTTTGGTAACTCTTCCTGTCGAAAAGGATCGCGGTTTTTCTCTTGTTCACGCTGGCTGAGAAAACCGAGTTCCACCAGCCGTTGCAGGCTCGCATGTGGAGCGGAAAAACTCGTCCGTATTCGGCTCAAACTCATTTCACCATGCTTGCTGATAAACTCCAGCAACTCACGCTGTTTCGCTCCACGCGGTTCAATATTGCAGCTCAGCAACCGATACACCGGCTCCAGCAGAATCTTGGTTGTCGACTTATCATTACCCAATCCTGCGGGCAGAGCGCTGCGAATGACCTGCCCAATCGGATGACAATAGTATTCTGCTGCCCAACGTAACAAAGCCAGAAGATCGGCATTTAGTATTGGCTGCTCATCAAGCAGCTCTTTGACACTTTTCAGACCTTCTATCGACCCAGATCTCAATTCGAGCAGAAAACCAACGCTTGTCCGCCGTCCAAAAGGCACCCGCACTCGCATCCCCACCTTTGCCAGCCCTGCCAACTCCACTGGAACAGAGTACGAGTAAAGCTGCTTAAGAGGTGCATTAACGGCGATATCGGCAATCAGATCGGACATAAATCCCTATAGAAATCTATTTTCGCGCTAAATTAAATGGCAACAAATAAAAAGTCCCCCCGCAAAACGGGATGCGGGGGGACCACTATAACAAAACGAGCGACTTCTATTCTTCCGTTAATACTGCTGATGCGACCTGCTCGGCAAAAGAACGGCAAACAGCCATATTTTCTTCCGTCGGCGTAAAACGGAATGAGATGCCATCCGCGACCAGTTTGTATTTGAGGCCGGTCAAACGTTGCTCCACCATTTTGACCGCTTCGCCACTCCAGCCGAAAGAACCGAAAACGGCGGCCAGTTTGGCCTTGGGGGTTACAGAAGAGATCAAGGATAGCGCATGCCAGACATGCGGCGGAGCATCACGTTGGATGGTCGGCGTCCCGATCAGCAGCACATCAGCACGCTCCAAGGCGTCGCGATAATCATCATCACGCATTTCACTCAGGGCAAAAAAGTCGACATCCAGCCCCTGAATCTCAAGTTCAGCCTTGATCTCATCTGCCATATTGCGCGTGTTGCCGTGCGAAGAAAGAACCGCCATCAAAGCCTTGGGGCGACCACTCTCCGACGGAGCGGCACACCAGCGTGCATACGACTCAATAGCAAATTGACCGGAGGAACGACGGATCGGACCGTGCGACGGACAGACCATCTTGATCGGCAGGCCTTCGCACTTTTTCAGCGCATCACGAACCTTGTCTTTAAACGGACGGACGATACAGTCAAAGTAAAAATGGAAATCTGTGTAAAACTCGTTGATTTCATCATCAAACAACTTGTCCGAACAGTAGTGCGCCCCAAACGCATCACAGGGGAACAGCAACTCATCCTCAACCAAATAGGTAAAAATGGTATCTGGCCAATGCAAATAAGGGGCGACGACAAATCGCAGCGTCTTCCCTCCTAAATCCACTTCATCACCGTCTTTAACGATGACCACATTGAAGTCACGATTAAGCAGTTGCTTGAGAAAGTTTTCAGCCGATTTGCTGCAATAGATCTGCACATCGGGATTTTTTTCGATCATCTTCACAACCGCACCAGAATGATCTGGTTCTGTGTGATTGACAACGATAATGTCAACCTTCTCCGGCTCGATATGCTCCCTGACCTTCATGAAAAACTCGTCCGCAAAAGGAGCTTTGACTGTATCGATCAGGGCTGTTTTCTCACTCCCCTGAACCAGATAAGAATTGTAAGTAGTGCCGTTACGGGTCGGGAAAAGGTCATCAAAAACCTTGAGATCGGGGTGCTGCACACCGACCCACTGAACACCATCTACGACCTGAATAGAATTTTTCATCGACTTAACTCCTCCAACAATTTCAATTGAGATATTTTCGGTAAACTATAGCCCGTCCATTTTTTCCAGACAAGGCCCATTTCCACAGTTCAACTATACGGAATACCCCAGGTAACCGAGCAGACCATTAAGATCGACCATCAACTCGGCAAAGCCATCCCCCGTCAAACTCTGAGCACCATCGCACAAGGCCTTGGCCGGATCAGGATGAACCTCGATCATCAAACCGTGCGCTCCGACCACCAGCGCAGCCTTACTCATGGCGGTGACGAGACTGCGCTTACCTGTCGCGTGGCTCGGGTCGACAATAATCGGTAGGTGACTCATTTCCGAAATGAGCGGCACAACAGACAAATCAAGCGTATTCCGGGTGGTCTTTTCAAAGGTGCGGATACCGCGCTCACAGAGCACAACCTGACTGTTCCCTTCAGCAACGATGTACTCAGCCGCAGCAAGAAACTCCTCGATCGTCGCACTCATCCCACGCTTGAGTAAGACCGGGTGCCTGGTTTTGCCAACCTCTTTAAGCAGATCAAAATTCTGCATATTACGAGCCCCGACCTGTAGCATATCTGCATGTTCGCAGATAACATCCAATTGCTCGATACGCATAACCTCAGTAACAACGGGCAAACCACTCGCTTTACCGGCCTGCTGCAGAAATTTTAGCCCTTCAACCCCAAGCCCCTGAAAAGAATGTGGCCCAGTCCGTGGCTTAAAAGCGCCACCGCGCAACATTTGTGCGCCAGCCGCTTTAACCTGTTCGGCAGCGATCATCATCTGCTCTTCCGTTTCAATCGAGCAGGGACCTGCAATAACCACCGGATTTAATCCATCCCCAAACCTGACCCCACTAACGTCAACAATTGTAGGCTCTGGATGAAAATCTCTCGACACCATTTTATAGGGTTTGCTGACATGTATCGTCTCCCGAACCCCGGGCAAGGTGCGGATACTTGAATCGTCAACATAGCCCTGATTTCCCAACACGCCGATAGCGGTCCGCAAGCTGCCAGGAATCGGTTCTGCCTTCAACCCCATTGCGGCAACAGCATCAATAACCTGATCGATCTGTTCCGCAGTGGCATGATGGTGCATAACAATTAACATCTAGCTATCTCCTTTTATCTCTGCCTCTCGGCATCACTAAATCTACCGGATCACGGCAGCCTTATTTAAATCAAACACCGCGTCGCTTCAGGTAACTTTCAATCCGCTCCAAGGCAGTGACTATCTCAGCGAAAGGGCGCGTATAAGAAAAACGTAAAAAGCCCTCTGCACCCTCACCAAAATCGATGCCAGGCGTCAAAGCAACCCCTGTCTTTTCTAAAATATCGAGGGCCAGCCTTTGTGAGTTTGTATCTATATGACGCGCATCGGCGAGCACGTAAAAAGCACCTTTTGGCTCAAAATGAACACCGAAGCCCAGCTCTCGCAGCCGCTTAACCAGCTCCCTACGACGCTTATCGTAAACATCTCGCATCTCTGCAACATCGCCCTGGCACCGCTGCAGGGCAGCAATCCCACCGCGCTGCACAAAATGATTCGCGCAGATCAGAAAGTTCTGATGCAGAATTTGCAAAGTCCTGACACAAGACAAAGGCGCAATCAGATAGCCGAGCCGCCAGCCAGTCATGGCGTAGGCCTTGGAAAAACCGCCTAACACAAAAGCATCACGGGTAAATTCCAGGATGCAACGTTCTTCGCCCTCGTAAGTCAAGCCGTGATAAATCTCATCAGAGATGATCGGTACTGGCAACTCAGCCAACGCCTGCATTTCTGCGCCAGAAAGGATTGAACCAGCCGGATTTGAAGGAGAATTGATTAACAGCCCACGGGTCTTGTCTGTTATCAATTCACGGACCTGTTTAGGCCGTGGCTGAAAGCCATCCGCCGCCGCGGTCTTAACCAGCACGGGGTTGCCACCAGAAAACTTAACAAACCCTGGGTAGCAAGCATAACCGGGATCGGGCAGAATCAGCTCGTCACCCTCTTCAAGCAGAGCAGAAAACAGCAGCAGCATCAATGGGCTGGTCCCGGAAGAGACAATCACCTGCTCAGGT
>CALZLE010000429.1 GCA_945788205.1 uncultured Desulfuromonadales bacterium | reverse complement strand
GGCGCCAAGAGTTTCATCGCTGCTGAAAACAGACCGGGGCGCTCGCGCCACGCCGTCAGTAATATCTCCTGAGCCTCCCTGCCCGAAGGTGGCAACGGTGCGACCCGTTTCATCTTTATAGACCACCTGGCCACGATCACCGAACAGAATATCAGCCCCCTGGCCGGTCACTATCTCGTCAGCTCCCAGACCACCGAAAACAATCAAATCGAGACTGGAGGTTGACGCGCCAACCTTATCGTCCCCCTGTTGAGTATTCAGTACGAAGAAACCATCGCTGCCCTTATGCAGATCAACGCGGACGCTATCATTGCCGGCGTTGGTATTCAGTGATGTCGTCGTACGCACTGAGTTCCGCTGATGGGTGCTGCTGACTGCAATATTGTCATCGCCACGGCTGGTCCAGACGGTGATGCCTGCAGCATAATTGCCCGCGACAGAACTGCTGTAGAAAATTGTCCCTTCGGACATCCCTTGAATGGCGGCGTTACTGAGCAAAACATCAGCATCGCCAATTTCGCTGGCTTCATCGCTGACCATCAACTGGTGACGACCGTTTCCAGCTTCAAGCGTCAGACTGGTGTTAATGTTATCCAACGTCCCGGTCAGAAAATCGGTATTGCTGTTCAGATCTTCTGCCGCGTCGCTGGAGACATAGAAACGCTCGTCACCTTCATGCCCAACAATTCGCGTTTGCGCATAGGCCGCCTGAACGTTTGCGACATCGCTGCCCTGACCAAGCTCAAGCGTCAATCGGTCAGTCGCATCGGTTTCATAAAACACGCCGAAGCGCATCCCCAGCCCCTGGACATGACCCAGACCGGTCATCTCTTCGGTGGTCAATGTCACCACATCCGCATCCGCCTTGGCGACATCACGAAGGATGACGTGGTCACTCCCCTCCTGGCCGTATACCTCAACCCGCCCGGTGATATTATTCAGCGTTTCGCTATCATCCAGGGCACTGCCGATGGTGATGGTATCCGCGCCGGAGGGATTGGCTACCAGGTTGGCAGCTTTGAGTTGTTCCCAGATCTCTGTCCGGAAATTATCCAGATAGATCGGTTCATAGGTGTCATAGGCAACCGTATAGTCGAAACTACGGGTCACCCACTGAATTGACCATCTGAAGCTGCTGAAATCGATGATCGGGAAGCTGTAGGACGCAGTACGGGTTTCGTTGATAGTGGTCTTTTCTGTGGGCACATCATAAACGTGCTGCGGTTTCAGAACAAAGTTGAAGTCATCCACCAACTGGGCAATCAGGGCCTTCTGATGCGCTACATCCGTCTTGTCAAATAAAACCGCACCGGCTGACGGAGTTGCCGGATTTGGATCACCGGAGAACTGAAGCTCATAAGTACCCTTGGTCAGATCATGGAAAACATACAGATGCTTAAGACGGCCGGAGTAGTGTTCACCAGGTTTTATTTCATTGAATTCCTGTTTTAGCTCACGCCAGATCTGATCGTTGTAATTTTCCAGTTCGCTATTAAGGATTACTAGATCGTTTTTGTCAGTAAAGATAATCGAGCTGTCCTTGCTGTCCATATAGTTCGCCAGGGTTTGAACGTGACTGAGGTTTTCGTCACTGTACAGCCCGCCTGCCAACCCAAGCAACGTTGCGAGTTCAGCCGGTTTCTCGAGATAATAGCCTGAGTCGCTGATGTCGTTAATATGGCCGCGGAGCATAGCCAGAATGGCTTGGCCGTAGTCGTCAAGGTTCAGATTGCTCCAGAACTCAATATTCGCAGTATTGAATTCGATCTCTGCGTAGTTGTCACTGAGCAGCTGTAACAGCGACTGCACGTGAGTGATGTTCTCAATGTCGAAATCCGCTCCGAGTCCAAGCAACTGGCCCAAATCGTCGGTATGCTTGCGGAAATCCTCATTGTAGGTTGGTGCTGTATCGCCATGGATCTGCAGCGGGTGGATCGCTTCGGTGGACAAAACCCGGATATCGTCAGCACCGCCGTTACCGTAGACCCGCGTCTCCGCACCGGTATCATAGATGACAAATTGGTCATCATTGTTGGACAGCTGGACATCCAGAAACTCTACCCCTTCGTAATACACCCCATAGGCGCTGCCCAGATCAGAGACGGTATCGTAGTCCTTGCTGCGGACTTTTTCGTAAGCATCCAGGTAATCTGCTGATAAGGACACCGAAACATCAGCGCCGGTATAAACACGGTGTTCACCAGTGTCTTCGTCAGTAATCACCAGATATCCATCCGCCTGCAGAGAACGAATATGCGCGCTGCCGACCTCACCCGCAGCATAAACCTGCACCAGCGTGCCCAGGGGCAGTTCCAGATCATAGGCTTCGCCATTAACCAGTCTTTCAGCGAGGCCGGGTTCCTTGATCTTGTGCAAGCGTTTGATCTTGGTATTAATCGCATTGGTTAGCAGGCGAGTATCGGCAAAGGCGGTATCCAGACCGGCGACACTGAACTCACGATTGATAACGACAGTATCTTCTGACAGGAGTTCGAGACGGCGACTGTCGAGACTGTCGGTCTGCAGGTAATCCTTGTTCACTGCTACGGTAAGCTGCTGCTCGGTAAAAACATAGGCACGCAGATCTTCACCGTCAGTGAATTCGACAATTTCGTAATTACTGTCATAAATCGGGTTAGTACTCTGCTGCCTGACATACTCCAGCGCGGTCAATCGATCGACCAGCGTCCCTACCGGAAGTACGATAGCGTAGCTTTCTCCATCGGCCAGCTGACGCAGGCTATCAAGCACAGTTCCTGCGCCGGTGCCGTTCTTCTGGACATCACGGCTAATATATTGTTCGACGGCTTGAGACAGTAAATTCGGATCAAGCGGTTCAGCTGCGGTAACGCTCAGTTGTTCACTGTCAGTCTGCAATTCAAGCACCTGCACATTGTCCAGTGCAGCGATCGATTCGACGGTCGCCTCGACCAGAGCCCCCTTAATGCTGTCAAGCCCGCCAAAACTGTTGTCGACGATCACCCGGTCACCTTCGTCGCTGCCACCGTTAATCGTCAGCGGCCCCTGGATGCCGGTCAGATGACGTGTTTCAGGCAGATGGACCGGCGCCTGATATTCCGGAACCAACGTATTTACCGGCACAACCACCGGGGGTTGCGGGGTGGTAATGGTTTGTTGCTGATAAACGGCCGGACGGTAGACATGATAGGTGTAGCTCCATAAAGTCACGCCAAACCAGCTGACGCGCTTAGTCACCGGCTCATAATAACTCTCGCGGATCAGCACGCTTTTGGTCGTCACGAGATCCGGCTGAGGAATCTTCTGATAGACGATGGAACTGCTCTGCGGGATGGTGACCTCAAAATCGCCCGGGTTGCCGCCGATGAAGATGGTATCATCGCCACTGCCGGTATCGACCGAGATCTCCTGCCCTTCCAATGTGCCATACAGATAGACCGTGTCATCTCCGCCGCCTGTCACGATCAGCAGGCGCTCGATGCTGTCGATGGTCGGGACCACCAGACCGGCACCATAGACCCGCTGAACCGGCACACCGCCATCTTCTTCGACGAAGATATAGAAGGTGTCGTCTGCCTCTGTCCCTATGACGACAACAGTATCAAAACCCGAGCCGCCAAAAATATTGACCGGCGCGTTCTTTACGTAGGCCAGGGTGTCGCTGCCACCACCGCCGCTGTTGATATTGATATCGTTGTCTTCTGTGGTCAGCAGCGCCTTGATGACGAAGGTATCGTCATCTTCATCGCCGTGCAGGGTTATCTCTGACTGATTATGATTGATTTCAAAATAATCGTCGCCGGTGCCGCCATGAAACTCAGAACGGAAGGAGACACCAGGAGTGACCTGATCGACGACCTCAATCTCGCCATAATCGGGATCATTGACGATCCGGGTACTCAGCACATTGCCGACATAGAAACTGTCATCACCGACATCGCCGTAGACATCCAGTTCGGAATTGCTGTTATCGACGATAAACACATCGTGTCCGGCACGTCCTCGCACCTCGGCATCCTCGACACCGTTATAACGGACTTTCTGCCGCAGCTTGATCGGCAATTCTTCAACATTGCGAATTTTAATGTCAGTGGTGAATTCATTCAACTTCAGGAAGGTGTTGTTGTCACCAGCCAGTAATAACCTTTCGACATATTGATCATCAAAATGGAACAGGTCGTTTTCGGTCGTGCCGCTGATAACGATGCTATCCTTTTCATAATAGCCGGTATCCAGCACTTCAACGGTCGAATCGGTTGCGGTGTCACTGTCGCCACTTAAGATGATGTTATAAGAGTCACCACCCTCACCGCCGCGCAAATCCGCATTGCCGGTCCACTCCTCAACGGTAAAAGTATTAGTATGGAGCTGCGCTGCAGCAGGTTCGGCCCGCTTCGGGGTCTGATCTTTGTTATCATGGTCATCGCTACGTTCCGGGTCAACCGCACGCAGGTCGGCCAGTTCAAAAATACCGCCCAGATTTTCGTTTTCAATCCAGGCACTGCCGTCCGCACGCTGTTTAATAGCGCGCTCGACAATGGCAAAACCCGCTTCATCGGCGCCTGTTACTACCCCAACTGCCAGCTCTTCGACGACAAAGGTTTGATCGCTCAGATAGAAATTGGCATCACGGATTTCTAACAGTTTATCGGTCCCGCCCGCATCGATAAAGGTATCGACGCCGCGGCCACCGGTGACGGTATCGTTACCCAGTCCGGTATCGATGACATCATCAAACTGCGAACCGACGACAAGATCTTCACCGCGACCGGTTTCGAGTCGCAACACATTTAGGACATCGTGGGCAATATCATCTGCCAGGATGACATCTTCATCGTCAGAAGTATTGTCCCCCTGGGCGAGAATATGAACCTGATCATGTAAATTGTTCGCATGCTTGATGGCATAGCTCAAAGCATCGCTATTCGCGCCGTCCTCACGAACAACGTGAGAAACAGATAGGACCGGATTGTCATCATTGCTCTGGTCATCCAGATTGCTGGCAAGAAAGAACAGGTCGGCATCATTACCACCATAAAATGTGACCTTATCCAGCTGCGAATCCAAACCGTATTCTGGCTCGAGGAAGATTTCCGTTTCAACAGTGTCGGCCGCTTGAGCAGGAACAAGCTCATCAGCATCATTGCGCGTCGCATTAACCAGCTCACCGGCAGCATTTTTCACGAGAACATTTTTCTCAACCCGCCGGCTATCCTGCTCCGTCCGAGTTTCAACCACTTCAAGGATCAAGTTCCCCAGCGCATCGGTTTTGATGACCGAGCCGGTCAAGTCGTCGTCATTATTCTTCGGGGTATTGTGCTGCTGGATCTGATAAACCACGCCGGCAATGCTAATGCCCTGTAACAGCGGCTGACCAGTTGCGTCGTAGAGATAATAGCCCTGTTCAAGGGCATAGCGATAAAAGCTTTGCTTGGTGTTTACGCCATCCGGCAGGCTGTTGCCCTGCTGTGCAACCAGCAGATGCCCACTGCCGATATCTGTCGCCCGGGTTTCGACCGCGATCAGGGTTCCTTCGCCATCGGCATTCTCGAGCATTTCACCGCTGTAGGCCTGAGTGATATATTTTTGCCCATCAATCAGCAGGTTTTCCAGCTGCGGAGAGCCATCACTGTTAAACAGGTAGGCCCCCTTGGTCAGCTGGTAACGATGGAACTGCTGCAGCGACTGTTGATTGTTGAGCAGCGGATCGGTTAGTAAAAAGACGCTTTGTTGTGCTGCAAAAATCTGATCATATTCAGCAAAGATCGGCTTTTCAGGATCGGTCGTAGCCACTTCGTCAACCCGGGTTTCACGCAGCGGATAATCGTAGAGAGTCTCTCCGGTTCCCAGGTCCAGTTCCAGATTCCGCAATTCTGCGGTCCGCAGGTCATTAACCGTGACCTGATCTGCACCTTCATCCAGGTCGATGGCGAGCTCTTCCAGCTCTTCCAGGGTCAGAGTTTCAGTGCGATTTGCGACGCTGTAATCAAGATTGATCTGTTTAAAATCACCACCGTTCCGGTCAACCGCACCGGTGGTCAAAACGACGCTATCAATGATGTTGCCATCAGCCCCGGTGAGCTCCAGACGATCACGATGCGCCTTGAGCTTGTTGCCGTCCTCCGCATCGACGTAGGTTGAATCACCACCTGAAATGATGTCGCTGCCCTGCCCGACCTTCCAGGTAATAAAATCGGCACCCGTACCGGCATCGATAATATCGTCGCCACTGCCGCCAATCAGGATATCCGCATCAGCCTGTCCATAGAGATGATCGATTTCGCTGCCGCCATCCAGACGATCCTCTCCTGCGCCACCATAAAGAGTGTCCTCACCTGCGCCGCCTAAGATGGTGTCATCGCCGAGTCCGGCGTAAATACGATCGACACCTGCGCCACCCTCAATATAGTCACTATGCGGTGAGAGCTTTGCAGCTGGATCCAGATCGGTGTTGGCAGTAACCCCGCCATCTTCTGCGGTGGTTTCCATATCGCCATAAATAATGTCGCGATTATCACTGCCGAACAGCTTGTCTTTGCCACTGCCGCCAATCAGAGTGGCCATTGCGTAACTGGCGGCCTGGCCATCGTCCAGCTTGACGATCAGTTCATCAGCCGAGGAGCCCCCATCGATCGTGATCGCAACGTCAGCAAGGTTGCCATAGACGGTCAACCTGTCGGTCCCGGCGTCACCAAATACCTGGACACTGTCTTTCCCGCCACGCACCTCGATACGGTCTGCGCCACCTTTACCGCGGAGATAGATTTCCGCGTTGATCCCTTCGCCGATAACATAGGTGTCACTGCTCTGTTCATCCGCAGAAAGATTGGGATCATCCAGAACCATGTTGGTGCCGAACGCCTGAACCCTACTGACTTCGTCCTCCCGATATATCTCAACCAGGCCACGCGCCTTGACGACAATAACCGGCCCGGTAATGTTGGTCAGGTCTCGATCATTGTTGTCACTAACCAGGCGTCCGTCAGTAATGTCATCCTTGTTCAGTTCATAATTAACGCCATTGGCCAATTTCTGACGCGCCGTATCATCAAGCAGCTCGAGTCGCTCGACCGAATAGCTATGGCGACCGAGGTCTTCTGTATTGTCGACAAGGGTTCCATTGTCGTTGAAACGCAGGGTGAGCACGCCATTGCTGTCCAGATGTGAGATATCGGGGGAAGCCGGTGGTGGACAGCTGTAGTTAAACTCAGCCAGAACCGCATCGACAAAACGGTCGCGGGCTTCAAAGATCGTGATCTCAGCACCGAATACCTTAACTCCGACCCAAAAGAAAGCCTCGAGAAACGCTCTTAAATCACCGTGCATATCGAACAGACACTGCGGGCCATTTTCAAGCCGGCCGATGATTTCATTGACCCGCATCTTGCCATCACCGGCTTCATTGTCGACGTTGCCGTAATCATTCAGATCAAACTCAATTTTTGCTTCGATACCACCATCAACACCGGCCTCGATCAAGCCGCCAATGCCGACCGAAGCGCCGGCGATCAAAGCGGCACTGACGGTCGCCTCGACAATCTCAGCACCGGTCAGCAGGTCATGATCGCGAACAAAGAAGCCTTCAAAAATGGTATCAACATCGTTGAGCACGAAGCCACCGCCGGACCATTCATTAAAACCATAAGTATCGAAACCGAATGCGAAGTTGGTTTCTGCGCTGACCCGGCCGCCAATCCGGGCATTGAGCCCCGGATAAATCGGATAGGATTGGATATATTCGAATTTCAGATCGAGAGCCGGCAGGTTGTACAGAAACAGATCGACATTCTTACCCATCAACAAGCCGAACACCGAACTTGGTTTCTGCAAGAGCGGAAATTCAAAGCTGCCACTGGTGGTGCCAAACTGCTTGGTGACCTGCTTCTGGCTGGTGCTTGTCCCAGTCGACTGATTCAGATCCGGGGTCATCCCCGCCCCTTCAGGGACGGTGGTCAGTTCCTTTTCCTCCGGGGTGGCAGCCTTAGCCATATCACCACCGACATAAAAACTACCGAAGCTGATCAACACTGAGTCTTTGCCGGCCTTGTTGACCGCGTCGATCAGGTTGATGACCTCACTCACTGCATCAATCGCCTTCTCGGCATTTGCGAACTGTTTGGCGGTCAATTTGAGGCGCGCCAGATCCAACATACGGATTTTGGTAATGCCCAGATCCACTTCCAAATTCAGCAAATCGATCAAAGGCTTCAGTGGTGCCAGAATATCGCCGACTTGATTGGCAATCGGCCCGACAAAACCGCTGATTGCCTTACCCAGATCCAGGGTGACATTTTCGAAGACAATTTCCGGGGCTCCGCCAACCTGCAGCGTGGTTCCTGTCTGGCTGCTGATGGTCAGATCGGCGAAGGTCTGATCGTAGTGGAAGATGGTGGTGATTTCCGGCAGAGAGATGTCTTTCGCCTCGATATTGACCAGCACGTCAAAATCGGCATTGGCGCTGATGTTGATCTTGCCGATGACCTCAAGATCATTTGCCGCGCCGATATCCCATTTGCCGTCGCCACCGCCATCGAGATCAAGGGCGATCTTACCGGTAAGGCGACTAGCGTCATCATCATCGGGCCTTTCTTTGACGTTCGCCTGCAGGAAACCCAGCTGGGCAGTGAGATTCGCCCCGGCACTGACAGTGGCAGCCGCAGTGAGAACAAACTCTTCGCCGCTGTCTGTTGCGCCGCTGGTGTCGAGATAAAGACCGAGGTCACTGTTCAGGCCGAACCCGAGACCGAAGATGTAATCCAGGGTGAAGTTCAAAGCAGCCGCATCCGCCTTCAGGCTCAGGCCAGGCGCGCTGGCATCAAAATCCAGCTTGATTGCTTCATCAAAGATATTATCTGACAACAGCACATTGAACTGAAATTCGTTACCAGAAATGCTGAGTTGGACCTGCTCCTTGGATGTAACTTCGACCATCACCGGAGTGCCGGTACCATCAAACATCAGAGTGCCATCTGCGTCTGTCTGCTGGACCATGAGGATGTTCAGACCAGTGCCATCAGCTGGCTTGCCAAATTTTTCAAACAATGCTGTGCGGATCACGTCAAGGACGGTCTCGACGGTCGATTCACCGTTAATGTAGGCATTGAGCAGGAAGCGGCCTAAGCCATCATCATAGCGGCCACGCGAAGCTTCCGCCGTGGTGGTATCGTTCAGGTTAAGAGTGACATCGGCATCGTTGATTCCCAACAAAACGGTCCGCAGTTTGCTGTCGATAAAATCTGCGGCACTGTTAAGTTTGTCGCCAATCAACGGCAGTCCGATGCTTTCGAAGCGTTCGGTCAGGCCGCTTTTGAGACCATTAAACATACCTTCCAGCCCGGTCAGAACCAGCTTGGGATCATTCAGAACGGCAAACAGATCAAAGGACGGCACCAGACTTGGGACGTTAGTGATCTTGTTGCTCAAGCCGGTTTTGTCGATATCGGCACTGAAGTGCAAGGCATTTTCAAGTATGCCGTCACCATCGAGATCAATCGCAAAACCGCCAAGCGGCATCGACGAGGTCGGGAAGTAGAACGGCAGGTCCAGCTCAACATCACCGCCAAATTCAAATTCGAAAGCGTCACTTAACTCAGAAAAGGTCCAGCGATTATCACCGTCGCTGTCGTCGGCCAGACCCGCGCGACCGTACAGATTGACATGCCCCTGGCCATCCTCCACATAAAGACCGACTTCCCCAACGACAGGGACATTAATTGACGTCTTGAAACTCAATGGCCCGTTATTAATCACGTCCAGACCAAAGCTCAAACCGATATCGTCGTCGAAAAACAGGGTCGGGCTGGCGACATTGCTCAGATCGAAACTAAAACCGATATCCAGATCGGCAAAGGCTGAAACGTCAACCTGAGCCGCGCTAGAGATATCGATGCCCAAGGGTAACGATGCATACTCATCCAGGTAGCTGCCCAGATCGACAGACAGATCTATGGTGTCATTAAACGAAGCGCCGAGTTCCAGATCAAAATTAAAACTGGAATTTTCATAGGTCAGGCTCACTGGCTTGGCGGTCGCTGCCAGACCGAGGAAGCTGCGCAGTTCTGTATTGATATTGAACTCAAACTCCGAAAGATCGTTTGACAAATCACGGGCCTGCCGAAATTTTTCTCGCAATACAGTGATAAAGTCAGTGCCGCCATCCCCCAAAATATCCGCCGCGCTTTTACTGATCAGCGGCATTTCCTTATAGATAAGGCCCTGTTCATCAGTGGCAGTCTCCGGCTTATCGACCTTGTCACCGACCAGTTCGTCCAGCGAGTACTCAATAACATTCAACAGATCGGTCAGCGAGAAGCCATTGAACTTGATGAGGTTGTTGATATCCAGTGATGACGGGAACAGGTAGGCCAGGTTGCCGAGAAACTGTGCCAGATTGGAGGCCGATGGCAGACCCAAGCTGCTGCTGGCCGCCAGAACCACCGGTTCGACGACCAACCCGCTCAAGGGCGTGGTTACTTTCAGCGGCAACAGCACATCATAACTGCTGTCGGGGCGGATGCCCTTTTGTACGCTTTGCTTGGCCAACGCCTGATCGGCAGCCGCTAATTGCACTGTGGTCAAGGTTGCCGTTGTGCCGACAAAAATACCTGCGTCAAAGCCCAGCACCGCATCGTCAACTCCCAAAGACAGAGGTCCCAAACTGATGGAGGCATCGAAGGTCGGACGCAGGTGGCCACCGATCACATCGTGGATGATGACCTCGTTGACATAAACGATCGTATTGCCATTGGCATCCAGTTCAAATCGATCGACAGTGTAAGCACCATCGTTGCCCGCCGCATCCGCCAGCAAAAAGACATCTTTGCTGCCGTCCTGGTATTGCTGTGGCAGCTCACCTGCAAAGGTGAAGCTATCTTTGGTTTCGATATAGCTGTCGATGACAAACCGGTCGCCGTTGCTGTTGACCGCCTCGCCATTGCCCCCGGGAAACGCGGTGTTAAAGGCGTTGCTGAACATGATCAGGGTATCGGTGCCATCGTAGTTCAGGTCGTAAACGAGATAGCCACCATCATTGGTGTCGGAGTTTTCAATCAGAAGTTGTTCGCCGACGGTGAAGAACGCCGATTGATCTCCGGCGAGACTGATAGCGTGGCCGGCGGTGTTGACGTCGATAACCTGCAGGGGTTTATCGCCAAAAGTGATATCGCCGCGCACCCCCGGGTTGGCGACGAAGAATTCGCCGCTTTCATCGAGACCGAAATCGACCGTCAGGGTGATGCCGCCGCTCAGATTGAAGGTTGGGAAATCTCCGCTCAGACCAAAGGCTCCCAGGTCCAGATCGAGACCGAGAAAATCGCTGGGCAGGGATATGCTGCTGACATCGATAACAATATCTTTATTGATGTCAGCCACCAGGTCAATGCGCGCTTGAAACTGCTTGCGCGCGCCAGCGGTGACGATACTGACATCCAATCCGGCATCACTAATGGTTTGTTCCGAAACATCGGTGCTGTCGGCTGTGAACAGTGAGGTAAAGCTGCTGCTGAAACTTTCGACCCTGGACTGTACAGCCAGGTCGGTCAGACCAAACAGGTCGGCCAGGGTCTGGCCGGTAAAGGGGATCTCCGGGCCGAAGATATCGTCCAGCTCGAGCTCAAAATCGGTTGCCCAGCTGGCGAAGGCCGCCAAGCCGTCAGACAAGGTCGCCTTATCAGCGCTCTGTAATTTGACTGCCAGCCCGGTTAACGGCGCCAAACCTTGTGCGGCCAGAACACCATCGGCCACGGTGGGATTGCTGCGACTGCCGGCCTCAAGGGTGCTGTTCATCAGAGCACTGTTCTGCGCCACATGCTCCAGGCCCAGCAGGTGTCCCATCTCATGCATGATCGTGGTCAGCAGGTCAACGCCATCGATCGCCGTAGTTCCCGGCTTAGCGCTGAGTCCGCCATCGGCCTGGAGCGTGAATTCACTGTCGTCGGCGGGGGTGGGATCGACAAACCAACCGACGCCACTGGCGTTGTTGTCGATATAGATGGTGTTATCCCCGGCCAGCCCGAGAATGCCGTCAGATAAATTGGTCACCTGAATGACAATATCCGCCAGTGCCGGCAGGTTCTCCGTACCAGCGACCTCCAGCCAGCGCTGCAACGCCTCGGCAGACAAGCGATCTAACTGCGCATCCGACAATTGGGCAAGGTCAGTACCAAAGACTCCCTGCTGAATCGCAACCTTGAGCGGTTTGGCAAAGTCGGCAATGGCCGGGGAAATGTACCCCAGCCAGCTGGTGTTATTCGCCGTCGGATCAAGATTGCTGGCGGCATTAGTCGTTGCCTCATCATAGGTGCCCTGCACATAGACTTTGTTGGCTCCAGACGTATACAGAACTGCGCCGCTCACATCGAGGCCGTTAATGGTTGTGCCTGCGGCCACTGTACCGGACTGTCGAGTTACTTTTTGCGTAACCGCGCTGAAATCTATAAAATCTTGGCCACCATTGGTTATAACGACATCAGTGCCCCAACCATCTTTAAAGTAATAGGTATTTTTGGCTAAATCCCCGGTCAGGGTGTCGTTGCCTTTGCCGCCCTCAATATTTTGTATGTTCTGCAGGGTGGCCGAACCATTGCTGGAGGTTGCTAGGTTACTCAACAAATTCACCATCACACCCGTCACCGCACCCTCATAGTTGATGGTATTGCCCTTGCCCTTTGCAGTCGTCGCCACGCCATTCACTTCATCGATGCCGCCCTCGGTGAGGACAAAGGTGTTGTCTCTCAGAGAGCTTCCGATCAGAGCATCGTTACCGGTACTGCCGATGATCTTGCTGACATTGGTGACCGCCCAGTCGTCGCTGGGCAGATTGACGCCAAACCACTCATTGATCAAGGTGTCAAACCCGGCCAGACGGCCGCCGAGAATGCCGTCGGCAGTGCCATAAGCGAAATTAATCGCCGTGGTGTCATGACCGAAGATGTTATAGGAAGGAACAAGCGCAACGGCCGTCACATCCAGATTGGTCGCTACCCCGGTGCTGTCGCCCGGATTGCGGAACTGCCGGTAATCCAGAATGACTTCACCACCGGTACCGGTGGTGACAATGCCCTGAACCTCGGCGCCATCGACAAAGGTGAACGTGTTTTTAGCCTGACCACCGATCAGGTTCTCGATGTCGTTAGCAATAACAAAATTCAGGCCACTCTGGAACGGCGCCTCGGGCGAAGCATCGGTATCAACGTTATAAACCTGGTCGGAAACGATAACGATATTGGTGCCGAGACCAATGCCGTCAAAGTTACCGGTGCTGTCACCGACACGGTTTTGATAGGTCGAGAAAATATTGCGGAAGGATTCGATATTCGCCGTAGTGACTTCGTAAATAGTAAAGTGCAGATCGGTTGCTACGCTCTGGAAGTCGAGAGTATCAAACCCCTCAGGGAATGCTGCGCCCCCCAGGATCAGATCGGGAGCCTCAATGACGGCAGCAACCCCCCAAACCCCTTGGAAAGTATAGGTATCCGCCCCCCCCTTGCCGGCCAGAATGTGGACGCCGGGTGACCACTTCTGCAGTTGGGTTGCCGCCAGACGGTTCCAGGCCTCGGCAAGTACTTTTTTACTGCCTGTCAGCGCATCGGTATCGAGCTTCAGATCAATCCCACCCACGGTGAAATGATTACGGCCCAAAAAAACATTGCCGGCAGTACTCGCAGCCAGAGTCTTGAACCAGCCGGTTACGTTGTCTGGAGTAACGAGGTCTTTAGCACTGCCCTGCCCGGAACCGAGCAACAGATTCAGCCCCGGTCCATAAGTAAAATCGGTAATCCCCGAAACCTCTCCAGACAGCCCCTTGGTGCCGGTAACCCCTGTGAATGAAGGGCCGGATCCAAGGCCGGCGAGAAAAGAATCGCCCATATTCGCGTAATTCAGCAAGTCACCGAGCTTGGACTGGGTAATTGACTCCAGTTTGATCAAGCTGCTGTAATCAATTGCATTGATCACCGTTGCCGACGGCAACAACAGATTAAGCGTATCCTGCGGGTGCGCAATGGCCTGAGCCAGGACCTCACGCGGATTCCTCAAACCGGTACTGCCAATGAAGGTCCCCTGATAGTCTGCGCCGGGGTTAAACGCGATCGTGTTGTAGTCGCCACCACCATAGATGACAGTATGTTGATCCACATTGCTGAACTTGAGCTTGGCAAAACTTGTTTCCGGCGCCAACAGACTCGAGACGACATTGTATATACCGCCCCACTGCAGGGTATCGCCGGAAATGGGCAAGGTTGCCTTGCGGCTCACCTCTAAACTGGTCACACCATTTTCGGTCGCGAATTTAAAATCAAGTAACTGGCTGACATTTCGAAAATCCAGCGTAAG
>CALZLE010000428.1 GCA_945788205.1 uncultured Desulfuromonadales bacterium | reverse complement strand
TCAAATAGTGGCATTTCTTAAAGCGACGACAGGCGAGCAGCCAAAAATCGAATACCCGATCCTGCCAAAGGCAACAAACGAAACACCAAATCCAAAACTTGATTAAATCACCATTGAAAGCGATCGAAAGGTTTTAATGGAAAAATTTCTCAAGATTATTTAAGTGAAAATTTTTGAACAAAAACTTAGTCATATTCTCTATAAGTTAAGGAGAAATTTTAGATGAATAACCTTATAAGAAAAATAATTGTGGGCATTCTGACGGCAACAGTACTCTTCAGTGCTTACGCCTATGCAGGTATCACGGTGACTGGCACAGGCGACAGTATCGGTATTGACACCTCTGGCTTCCCTAAAGAGATGGTTGAACATTACCAACTCATGGAAAATAAGTGCAAACAATGCCACTCTCTTGAAAGGGTTGTCGTTGCAATTCAGACCGGGCTGGGGCCAATATCCGGAGATGTTTTTGATCTGGACACAAGTGCTGCCTATGGCGCGAGAATGCTTACTCGCCCCAACTCTAAAATGAAGAAAGAAGAGGTGAGTAAAGTCGTCAGCCTGCTCGATTACCTTATCGTACAGGCAGAACAGTAAAACCACACTGGGACATCACTGGTGCCGTGCCGGCGACCTGCTGGTGCGGCACCAGTTAATTGATATCTGGAGCAAGGACATTGAATCTCTCCATCAAAGTAAAAATGTTGATCGGTTTTTTTCTCATCGCCATGATTGCAGTCTTGATAGGTGTAACCAGTATCATGCATATGGAGATCATGGATAAACGAGATCAGGAACTTTACGAATTCAATACGGTCCCGATATCTTTGATTTCCGATGTTTCGACTGCCTATCAACGAATGCGAATTTCCATTCGGGATATCGTCCTCTATGGCAGTGACAAAAAACGTCAGGAAAAAAACATAGAATATGTAAAGGAACTTGACTTAACTATTGAAACACTTCTTTCTCAGTTTCGGGAAAGATCAACAACCCAGGCTATTCGCGATGAATTTGAGGTGCTGCAAAACACCTTGAAAAACTATATACCCGCCAGAGAAAAACTCATCCAACTGGCAACGTCCGAAGAGGGGCATAAAAAAGCTCTTTTTTTAATGAAGCGTGAGGGCGCTTCAGTCGCAAAAGCGATTGATGATTCGATCACAAAACTCAAAGAACTTGAAGTCACCCAGGCGGGTATAAAAGCCAAGGCAAACTCAAGCACAGCTAAAAATGCCCGAACGACAATTATTTACCTGCTGATCGGGGCGCTGAGCCTCGGGATAATGATTGCCCTTTTGACCACCCGCTCATTAACCAGACCCCTGATACAGATTGTTCAGATGCTTAGCGACATGGAACGTGGCAACCTCGCCACACGACTGCGGTTAAAGCGTGACGACGAGCTGGGACGTTTAGGCCGGGTCCTCGATAGATTTGCCGACAATCTGCAGGATGAAATTCTGGCCGCCTTCAACAAGCTCTCGAAAGGAAATTTCACCTTTGTGGCGCAGGGCCTGATCCGCGAACCGCTGGCTCAAACCAACAGTGCATTAAATCACTTTATGGGAGAAATTCGTAAAGCAAGCGAACAGGTCGCCGAACGCTCCCACCAGATTTCCGGCTCCAGCCAGATCCTTTCGCAGGGCGCAACCGAGCAGGCCAGCAACCTTGAGGGAATCTCTGCAACCTTGAACGAATTGTCTGCCCAGACGACCACCAACGCTGAAAATGCCAATCAGGCCAACCAGCTCTCCGTCGAGGCGCAGCAGGCTGCTCAACAGGGCAACAACCGGATGCAATCGATGGTTGAGGCCATGGAGGATATCAACCATGCTGGCCAAAATATCTCCAAGATCATCAAGACCATCGACGAGATCGCTTTTCAGACCAACCTGCTGGCGCTCAACGCCGCTGTCGAAGCTGCCCGAGCAGGACAGCACGGTAAAGGCTTTGCCGTAGTTGCTGAAGAGGTGCGCAACCTGGCCACCCGCAGCGCCAAGGCCGACGAAGAAACAGCCGAGCTGATCGAAAGCTCGGTGGAAAAAACCGAAAATGGCAGCCTCATTGCCAACCAGACTGCTGAGACGTTACAGGAGATCGTCGGAGGCGTCACCAAGGTCTCTGATCTTGTCAGTGAGATCGCCGTTGCCAGCAATGAGCAGGCAGAGAGGATTGCCAAGGTCAATCAGGGGATAACTCAAATCGATACCGTCACTCAACAGAACACCGCCAATGCCGAAGAAAGTGCCGCGGCAGCAGAAGAACTGTCCAGCCAAGCCAGGCAGATGCACCAGATGCTGCAGCACCTTACTCTGCAGCAGGAGCAGGACATCCACGGCACTGCAAAACGTATCTCCAGAGCTCAAAGTCATCTGTCAGCTGGGGTCAAAGGGAACAAAAACAATAGAATGTTCCTGCAACAGAACCCTAAATCGCCTTAGCCAGTGATGAGTTTGGCAAATACGAGTTCTCCCTGAGGATGACATTTGCACAGTCCAAGAATTCCTTGGTCATAAGGATGTTAAGGACATGATTTACCCTCATGTCCTTAACAAAGGGGGCTCTTTCGATCAGATTTCTGAACTCTGGTGAAAAGTTTTGCCAAATGCCGGGGGCTGTCGGGGCAGGGTAATCCACTTGCTGCGTTGCGCACGCGGTTTGGATCGATCAGGGCAGGTTAGCGCTTAGCAAAGCGGTAATGCATCACCGGCCACTCTTCACCCTGGTTGTAGGCGAATAGCTCAGAGCAGGCCAGGTAAAAAATGCGCCACCGCTGGACCCACCGGGCGGCGCCCTGCTCACCGTAGCATCCATTGAATACTTCCAGAACAGCTCTCTCATTGGCGTCCTGCCTGGCCAGCCAGGCTTCAAGGGTCTGGCTGTAGTGCCGGCCGTTGACGGTCCAGCGGCGCTCTTCCGCGAGAATGCCCTGCGTCGCTGCGGGTAGCAGCTCGGAGGACGGCATGATCCCGCCAGTAAAAAAATAGTTCGCCATCCAGTCTTTGGCATCCTCCGTCTCGAACAGGTAGGTATGCTCATGATGACTGAAAATATGGACAAATAACTTCCCTCCCGGCTGCAGCCATTCGGCGATCTTGCCGATGAGCTGGCGGTGGTTGCGCACATGCTCGAACATCTCCACCGAGACAACCCGATCAAAGGTCCCTTCCGGCTGAAATTCATTGAT
>CALZLE010000427.1 GCA_945788205.1 uncultured Desulfuromonadales bacterium | reverse complement strand
TGCTGCTGTCTTCTCTGGCAGCTGTTGCTGCGAGAACCGGTGAACTCATAACCAGTAGAGAGCTCAATGCCACCATTATCTTCGCTGTAATTTTCATGTTTTTCTCCTTGTTTGTTTCGTTTGTTATGGTTTCAGTCTATTAAGTGAGTACTGCGCCCAGGTCCCCAACCGCACACTCCACAACCGAACGTAATTCTTCGTTGTCTGCGTGGCTTTGAGGCTTCAGGGCATGATAGAAAATTCCCTTTTCTCTGATCCGCCGTAACATTTCCGGTGAGTTTTCGTCAGAGATCAGAATGATATTCAAGCTTTTATTGCACTGGTGCAGCAGGGTAACCACCTCGGCAGCGCTGATTTTTTCCTCAAACTGGCTGCCCAACAGGATGATCGGTTGATTTTTCTGGATGATATGAGCAACCAGAAAAGCTGCGGAACCAGAGGTATCAACCTGATAATTTGATTCCTGGAAGAAATCGGCCAGTTTTTGTCGCGCTGCCGGGTCTTTATCAACAATGAGAATTTTCCGTGCCTTCATAATAATGATCCTCTTCCTTATGATGACGCGCTGTTTTTGCTCTGGCCATCAACCAAAGCGGCTTTTTTAGTGGCACCGAACAACACTTCTTTGATGATGCAGCCAAACAGCAGCAAAGCTGGAATACACTGCAGAACAATGATGGCGCCGAAGAAAACCAGGAAAAATTTCGCCATCGGAGTCGTTCCCGGGCCAAGATCCCATGCCAACAATGCTGCGGATGCTCCTGCTGCCACCAGAACCGCGCCCAAGGTATAAACGACTTTCTTTTTCATATCGAACTCCTTTCACTACATGAAGTTTTTGCTGTGATTATTACTAAGAGCAACCTGTGTACCAATCTCTGAATTTATTTATTTATTTTTTTTCTTATACATTTTCAGTAACTTAGCCATTTCATCCCTATGTTTGCCTCCCCTGTTTTTCCTCTTGCAGAGTAAGAATTTTCCTCTCGGGCAGGAAACTTCCTGCAGCGCAAGAATTGTGCAACAGGAATTGAATCGGATGGACCTGACTCCCTATGGAGGAAATTTCTGAGATTTTTTTCGCCTTCATCACTGGGAATGCCTACAGGGGGTTCTCGGCCACAAACAAGCCGTCCAGATACGCGTCTCTTTGCTGATCATCGGCGGCTTCTTTCTTTTGATCTATCGCCGACTTCTTGACCTGCACACGAATATGGGCGGGCAAATCTTTGGGAAATAGGGTTTTTTTGTTTTTCGCCGCAAGTAACGCCTGCCCAAGGCTGTTCTCCAGTTCACGAACATTGCCCGGCCAAGGATATTGCTTCAGCATCTCCATAAACTCAGGTGACAGAACCTTCGGTTCAAGGTTTTCTGATTGGCAGAAGTGCTGGAGGAAAAATTGCGTGAGCTGCTCGATATCTCCCAATCGTTCCCGCAATGGAGGAACTTCGACCGACAATGATTGCAGCAGAGAAAGCAATTCAGGATTGAACTTACCCTGCGAGACAAGGCGTTTCAGGTCACGATTGGTGGCGGCAATCAGACGGAAGTTTACGGGAATTTCTTTTTTCGCACCGACCGGCCGATAACACTGCTCCTGTAACAACTTCCGAAACAGGTTCTGCGTTGAGTGCGGCAGATCACCCACTTCGTCGAGAAACAGCGTCCCGTAGTTCGCCTGCGGCAGCAATCCACTATGCCCAAACCTGGATCTGCGGACTTGGCCAAGGAGCAGCTTTTCGGCAATCGATTCGGGTATTGAGCGACAGTCGACAACGACAAAATTTTCTCCGTCACGCTGACTATTCTGATGAACGGCCCGGGCAAACAACTCTTTGCCGGTGCCGGTCTCTCCACAAATCAACACCGCATCATCACTGTTCGCTGCCATCGCAACCTGATCGAGACAGGTCCGCAGTTCGCGGCTGTTACCGACAATCTCAGAACGCTGCAAATCAAAAAGATCCAAAGAGCGTGGTGCGGCCTCTTTAATGGTCAAGACATTTCCAGCTAATTTGATATCAAGCTGACTTGACTCAAGGTCCGGCAGCTGCACGCAGACGATCAAACGACGCGATAAATCGCTGGCTGTCGGGTCTTGAATTTCTAACTCGTAGCGGATTCCCGAACTCGGGGCACTACTGTCTGTCGAGGTTTGACGAACTTGCTTTTTTTTCATGTCACAATCACCTTTCGGATTGTTCCACAGAACCAGATACTCGGTTCATAGCAGCTCGTATGCCAACTGGCCTTATTATTTATTTTGCATAAATATCAGGGAGTTATAAAGTTATGCTGGGACGAAAGCATCCCTGCCGAACAAGAACTTTCTTGTCCGGCAGGAACTTTTCCTGTTGTTGAGGAATAAACGGAAGGATCAACCGTTGCGAGAGATTGCGTACTTTTTTAATAAGGCATAGAGCCTCGATTGGGATAATCCGGAGATACGGCAAGCCTCAGGAATGTCTTTGCCGGCGACCTCCATCAGGTCTTGCAAGTACTGCTTTTCTGCCTGCGCGTAGATGGTATCTCGAAACTCTTGGAGCTTCGGCAAACGCTGAACTTGCTTACCATCAACCAGGGTATCTTCTGTCGTAGTTGTCTCCATGGAGGACTGGGCGACCTGCACACGGATATGGCTCGGGAGATGTTTGGGGAAAAGAGTCTGCTCAAAACGTGCTGTCGCCAGAGTCCGATCGATCGTGTTGACAAACTCGCGCACGTTACCGGGCCAGGAATAGCTGCTCAAAGTATCCAGAAATTCTGGCGAGAAACCTTTGGACGGCAGTCCGTAGCGATCACAGAACTTGTCGATATGGAAGCGGGTTAAGTCCTTGATATCTTCACGCCGGTCACGCAACGGTGGCAACTCGATAATGAAGGAGCGCAGCCGGAACAAGAGGTCACTGCGAAACTTGCCCTGTTTGACCATCTCATCAAGGTCGCGGTTGGTTGCTGCAACCAGTCGAAAATCACTCTCGACCTCTTTATTGCTGCCGAGCGGACGAAAACGGTGCTCCTGCAAAACCCGCAGAAAAGCTTTTTGCAACGACAATGGTAGTTCACCGACCTCATCGAGAAAAAGGGTCCCTTTGTGCGCCTGCCGCACCAATCCATCCTGAGCTTTATCAGCGCCGGTGAATGAGCCTTTTTCATGGCCAAACAACAAACTTTCGACCAGTGTTTCCGGTAACGAGGTGCAGTCGACAACGACAAAGTTTTCTTTACTGCGGCGGCTGTTCTGATGAACGGCACGGGCAAATAACTCTTTCCCGGTCCCGGTTTCACCGGTGATAAAGACGTTGGCATCGCTTTCCGCCGATTGAGCAATCAGATCGAGGCAACCTTTAAGGCTGACACTCGAGCCAATAATCTCTTCACGCTTCAGGGTTGCTGCTTTGCGCGCCTGATGAACTTCTTTTTTTTCATTTCGATATTGCAGCGCCCGCTCCAGCGACAGGGTAATTTCTTTAACGGAAAAACCTTTTTCGATGTAATCCCAAGCACCACTTTTGATCGCCAGTTCAGCTCCGTTTGGATCGCCGTAACCGGTCATGATGATCACTTCCGGTGAGGACGGACAGGCCTCAATTTTAGGCAATGCTTCGAGCCCATTGCCATCAGGCATCTTGACGTCGAGAAACACGACGTCACAGTCCTGTTGGTTCGCTGCCGCAATCCCCTCCTTCAGGGTCATGCAGCTGGTGGCGATATGTCCTTTCCGCTCGACCAGTGTGGTCAAGGTTGAACACATCATGTCATCATCATCTATGATAAGAATATTCGGCATACTCCCCCCGAGGTGGATCAATTTGACGGTCATTCAATTGTCGGCGAATTGCGACGTTCATCTCTTCTCTGCCGACCGGTTTAAGTAAAACATCTCGAATACCTATGGCACGGGATTTCTCCGGCGTCAAAATAGAATTTGTTTCGGGCGATGAGCCGGAACAAAGGATTATCGGGATGTCAGGACGGATAGCCAACAGCTGTCTGGCAAGCATATCACCCGTTAAATGTGGCATCGTCTGATCAGTGATAACCAAATCAAAATCATAGGGAGCTCTGCGGAACAATTCAAGCGTTTCCCGACTGTCGGTCTGGACTACGACTTCATAACCGAAACGTTCCAGCATTTTGGATTGCGTTAAAACATAGTCTTCTTCATCATCAACAAACAGAATTCGCCCTCGCCCCTGCTCATCCACATCAACAACAGGTCTCTTGTCAGCGGCTTTATAATCTGTAAGTTTCGGAAACAGCGCCGAAAAAATGGTGCCCCGGCCGGGAACGCTATCAACAGTAATCGCTCCATCGTGACTCTTGATTATTCCGTGGACAACCGACAACCCCAGCCCGGTCCCCTTTCCCTGAGTTTTTGTCGAATAAAATGGATCAAAAATCCGTTCCATAACTTCGCGCTTCATTCCGTGCCCGGAATCGGAAATCTGCAATTCGATATAATGCCCCGGCCGTAGCCCCGGATAAGCCTTACAGGCGTCGCAATCGAGCTCAACTTCATCGAGAACGACCTCCAGAGAACCGCCAGTTTCACCCATTGCATCTGCTGCATTTGTGCCCAGATTCATAACAACCTGATGGATCTGGGTTGGGTCAGCCGCGATCATCCCAAGATCATCAGCCAACCATTTCTTCACCTCAATAGTAGTCGGCAAAGAGGCACGCAGCAGGTTAAAGCACTCTTCAACAATCGCGCCCACGTCGACCGGCTGACGTTCCTGTTCGGTCCTGCGACTCAGAGTCAAAATCTGCTTAACAAGGTCCTTGCCACGAAAGCCCGCCTTTAATACGATCTCCAACTGTTTTTTCAGTGGATTATCATCCGGAACATCTTCGAGAGTCATTTCTGTATTGGTGATGATAACAGCGAGAATATTGTTGAAATCGTGGGCAATGCCACCAGAGAGCGTTGCGACAGCTTCGAGCTTTTGTGCCTGCCGCAACTGTCGTTCAAGCATTGTTTCATGGGTGACATCACGAACAATCACAACATATCGGCTGATAACATTTGTGCTGCTCCAAACCGGAGAAATACGGGCGTTTATTTCATATCGAGAATCATCCCCACGCACACTGTTGAAGTGTCCTCCCTGCGGCTCTCCCAACTCGACTGTTTTCAGGATTGCCCGATAGAAATCCTCGTTACGCAGGCAACATTCAAGGCTATGGATACTTTGACCTATCGCGTTTCCAGCATCCACCCCGCAAATCCCTTCGTAAGAGGAATTCATGTAATGGATAATACCATCTTGGTCAAAGGTCAAAACCCCATTCGATGCCTGTTCAATGGCAGCAGCCAACAACATCCGTTCTTCAAGGGCTCGCTCCCGTTCTGCGTTCATGCGGATCGTTTTTATGCCGTAGGATAGGTCGTCCGCCAACTCCTCCATCCGCGTGATCTCATCGACATCAAAAACATCCGTTTCTTCCGAAAAGATAACCAATGCCCCGAAAACCTGTCCGGCTTCGCTTAAAGGGAGGGAGATACCTGACGCATAGCCGCACTCAAGCGCTTTTTTGCGCCAAGGTAAATAGTCTGGGTTGGTTTTGAAGTTCTGAAAAACGGTCGTTTTCCCTGTTCGGATTGTGGTTCCTGCTGGCCCTCGGCCCCGCTCACAGTCTTCCCAGGTTGCCTGCATGGTATTGATAAAGTTGGCCTCGTATCCCCAGTGAGCAACAGGCCGCAGGGTTTTTGCCTCATCCTGTTCAGCAAAGCCGACCCAGGCAAATCGATAGCCTTGAATTTTGACAAAAATCCGGCAAATCTCCTGCATCAGCTCCTTTTCATCGGTAATCCGGGTGATCGCCTTGGTACACTCACTGAACCCGCGTAACGCGCGATTCACCTCGCGCAGCGAGTCCTGTGAATAACTGATGGCAACATCCCAGAAGCGTAATAGCCAATAAAGCAGAATTGCGGAAAAAGCGATGAACAACCAGTGACTTAGTGCGACAGATTTATGCGAGGTTTCAGGCTGGTTTAGAAGGACGGCAAACAGACTGTCGGAAAAAAATGTCCACATGCCGCCAAGAGATGCATAAGAAATGGCGATCGTATAACAGGTCAGCTTTTCAGGTTTTTTATGGGCAATCATTTGACGGCCTTCAGGCTCTTTGCCTTATGCTCCTGATCGCTAAACGAAAAAACAGTTGTATATTCATTAATAAAATATCAAGGCACAAAAGCCTTCTATTCTAAAAAATCAGTACACACTGCATTTGCTACGAATAACTTGACGCAGTGTAACGGTAAGAACACCATCTATCCTACAAACCCAAAGAGGATATCCCCTTGTTTTTACACCCAAAGAAAAACAAACACAAGTGTGATTTTGTCCCCTATCGCACAAGCGGTTCGTTTGCTCATCCATAGTTAACGCACAAAAAAAGGCACCTCAATTTGAGGCGCCTTTTTATTTAATAATTTAAAGCTGTTATTTCTTTCCAGCGACCTGAATTCGGATCAGTGCGCGAGCCAGAGCAGCTTCCATAACTTTGAAGTTCTTGTCTTCGTCAGCCAAGGTCTTCAGTGCATCTTCAGCACGACCGAGGGCCGCCTCTGCTCGTTTTAAGTCAATTTCATCTGCTTTCTCAGCAGTATCGACCAACACAGTGACAGCATCATCAGTCACTTCGAGGTAGCCCCAGTTAACAGCAACGTGAAACTGTTCGTTTCCCTTTTTGTAGGTCAGCTCTCCGACCTTCAGGGTTGTCAACAGCGGGGTGTGGCCCGGGAGAAGACCCAACTCACCAACAAAACCGGGAGCGGTGATCTCATCGACCTCCTCTGTCAGGACCCGCTTATAGGGGGTCACCATTTCAAGTTTCAGCTTATCAGCCATTGCGACTGTCCTTTACGTTTGAATCTTATCTGTGCAGACCGATTAGGCTGCCATGTCCTTGGCTTTTTCGATCGCCTCTTCGATGGTACCGACGAGGTAGAAAGCCTGCTCAGGCAGATCATCGTGCTTACCAGCGAGGATTTCCTGGAAACCCTTGATGGTGTCCTTGAGCTCAACGTACTTACCTGGGGAACCGGTAAAGACCTCGGCAACGTGGAACGGCTGCGAGAGGAAACGCTGAATCTTACGGGCACGGGCAACGACCAGCTTATCTTCTTCGGAAAGCTCGTCCATACCGAGGATTGCGATGATATCCTGCAGATCCTTGTAACGCTGCAGCACGAACTGAACCTCACGGGCAACGCCGTAGTGCTCATCACCGATAACCTGTGGATCGAGGATCCGGCTGGTGGAATCGAGGGGGTCAACCGCAGGGTAGATACCGAGCTCGGCAATCTGACGCGAGAGAACGGTGGTTGCATCCAAGTGAGCAAATGCAGTCGCCGGAGCCGGGTCAGTCAAGTCATCAGCAGGGACGTAGATCGCCTGAACCGAAGTGATAGAACCCTTATCGGTGGTGGTGATCCGCTCCTGAAGTTCACCCATCTCAGTAGAGAGAGTCGGCTGGTAACCAACAGCCGAAGGAATCCGACCGAGCAGCGCCGAAACCTCAGAACCAGCCTGGGTAAAGCGGAAGATGTTGTCAACGAACAGCAGAACGTCCTGACCTTCTTCATCACGGAAGTACTCCGCTACGGTCAGTGCAGACAGAGCAACACGAGCACGCGCCCCTGGAGGCTCGTTCATCTGACCGTAGATCAGAGCTGCTTTGTCGAGAACGCCCGACTCTTTCATCTCTTCCCAAAGGTCGTTACCCTCACGAGTCCGCTCACCAACGCCAGCGAAAACCGAGAAACCACCGTGCTGCTGAGCAACGTTGTTGATCAGCTCCATGATCAGAACGGTTTTACCAACACCGGCACCACCGAACAGACCGATTTTACCACCACGGGAGTAAGGAGCGAGCAGATCGACAACCTTGATACCGGTTTCGAAAGCTTCAACCTTGGTCGACTGGCTGACGAAATCAGGAGCAGGGCGGTGAATCGGCCATGCTTTGTCGTTCTCAACCGGGCCAGCCTCATCAACCGGCTCACCAACAACGTTCATAATCCGACCGAGGGTCTTAGGACCGACTGGCATCAGGATCTGATCGCCGGTATCCATAACGTCCTGACCGCGAACCAGACCTTCAGTTGCGTCCATCGCGATGGTCCGGACGGTATTCTCACCCAAGTGCTGAGCAACCTCGCAAACCAGGTTCCACTCACCGTCACCCAAAGACGGGTTGGTGATCTTAACTGCGTGGAAGATCTCCGGCAGCTTGCCAGGCTCGAACTCGACGTCAACAACAGGACCAATAACCTGTGTGATCTTTCCCTTGTTCATAACTAAACCTTTCCTCCTTATCCCCAGCGGAATAAGCTTTATATGTCTGAAATCTTACTTATTTAATCGATTCAGCACCGGAGATGATTTCCATCAGCTCCTTGGTGATAGC
>CALZLE010000426.1 GCA_945788205.1 uncultured Desulfuromonadales bacterium | reverse complement strand
CTGTGGTCTCTGTTTAACAAAAATTCCCTGTGAGCGTAGAAGCCCTCTGTAGCCTCGCACAGTCCAGCGGTCTGTAAGATTTGGGTAAAGATTACTCCAAGGGTTGACTTTTGCGCTGGCGGAGAATAATATTCTGAGACTATGGAGATTAAGAGAACAATCGACGAGATTGACCATCAGATTCTAGAAATCCTTCAGAAGAAGGCACGAGTGCCGAATGCTGAAGTTGCCCGCCAGGTTGGGATGGCCCCTTCCGCAGTTTTAGAGCGGATTCGTAAGTTGGAAGAGCGTGGCTTTATCGAAGGCTACGAAGTCCGATTAAATCCCCGCGAATTCGGTCAGGGCCTGACTGCATTTGTGCAGGTGAGGGCGCAAGCGACGGCAAACGGCGCGCTGGCAGATCAATTGAGTGAAGTGACCGGTGTACAGGAAGTTCATCAGATCGCCGGAGACGACGGTTACCTGCTCAAGTTACGTGTCGCTGACAACGCCGAGCTTGGATCGGTGCTGCGGGATGAGCTGAGCCTGCTCAAAGGGGTCGAGTCGACGCGCACCAATATCGTTCTCAATACATTCAAAGAAACCCGAAAAATAGATTTGAATCGCTAATTCATTTATCAGGAGTCGTTGTCATGCCGATGTCAGAGTCTTTCAAGGAACGCCTTTTCCCTGTTGTTGAGCAACTCGCGGAGCACTACGGGACACCTTTTCACATTTATGATGAAGTTGGTATCCGCGAGACAGGTGCAAAGCTGAAGCAGGTTTTTTCAGGTATTGAAGGTTTTCGTGAGTATTACGCTGTGAAGGCGTTGCCGAATCCCAAAATCCTCAAACTGATGTTCGAGATGGGTTTTGGTGCTGATTGCAGTTCCATCCCGGAATTGATTATGAGCCGCGAGCTTGGTGCGTCCGGCGAAGATATCATGTTCACTTCGAACAACACCGACCCCATTGAGTTTGCTGCCGCTGCCGCCGAGGGTGGTTGTGTTTTGAACCTTGATGATATTTCGTTGATCGACAAGGTTCCAGAATTTCCTGAGCTGGTTTGCTTCCGCTACAACCCGGGGCCGCGCCGGACCGGAAATGTCATTATCGGCAACCCTGTTGAAGCTAAATATGGTGTGACTCACGAACAGGTGGTCGAAGCTTATCGCCAGGCTCAAGCACGTGGCGCTAAGCGTTTTGGTCTGCATACAATGGTCGCTTCGAACGAACTCGATTACACCTACATGGTCGAGACGGCGCGGATGGTTTTGGAAATCACCGAACTGGTTGAAGCTGAGCTGGGCATCCGCTTTGAATTTGTAAATATTGGTGGTGGCTTTGGTATTCCGTATCAGCCGGAACAAGCTGAGCTCGATATCGAGACGATGGCCAATGAGATTACCGCGCAGTTTGATGCGTTCCGTGAAAAGCATGGTTATGCGCCGCGCATGTACATGGAGAGCGGTCGTTACATGTCCGGTCCGCACGGCTGTCTGGTGACCACGGCTATCAACCAGAAAGACACCTATCGCAAATATGTTGGTGTCGATGCCTGTATGTCTTCGTTGATGCGTCCAGCTCTGTACGAGGCATATCATCATGTTGATGTTATCGGTAAAGAAGAGCAGAGCGAAACAGAAGTTTGTGATGTGGTCGGCTCTCTGTGTGAAAACAACGATAAGTTTGCTGTACAGCGTGAGTTGCCAAAAATTGCAGAAGGTGATTTGGTGGTGATGCACGATACTGGCGCACACGGACACGCAATGGGTTTTCAATACAACGGGCGTTTGCGGCCAAAAGAGTTGCTGTTGCGTAGTGACGGAAGTGTCGAATTGATTCGCCGCGAAGAGACGGTTGATGATTATTTTGCGACTCTTAAATTCGACGAAAATACGTTTGTACCGAAATAATTTTGAAGAAACCGGTTAAGCAGAAAGCTGTTGGACAGCTGATTGGTCCGTTAACGATCGAAACTCTGGCAAATGGTGGCAAGGGCATTGCCCGAGAACAGGGCCGAGTGATTTTTGTTGCTGGGGCGTTTCCGGGAGATGTTGTTCTATGCCGTTTGACCAAAGAGAAAAAGAATTATGCCGAAGGGGAGGTTGCTGAGCTCCAGCAACCTTCGCCGCTTCGCAGAACGCCTCCCTGTCCGGTCGCCGATGAGTGCGGTGGTTGTCAGTGGCAACAGCTGCCATATTCCGAACAGCTCAAATGGAAACAGCAGCTTTTTAACGATACTCTGACCCGTCAGGCAGGTGTTGAGCCATCCTGTCTTTTGCCGATTGTCCCCGCTGCAGAAGAGCTCAATTATCGCAGCCGGGTGCAAGTAAAGTGTTGTCGTTCGTCGGAAGGCTTTGTGGTCGGTTTTTTTCGTCCGCAGAGTCGTTCTGTTGTTGCCATTCAAGGCTGCCCAGTGATGGCGCCAGCTTTAAACCTAATCCTCTCTCGCCTCCATGAATCTTTTGTTGATAGCCCCTTTGCGAGCGATGTTTCACAGATCGATTTGTCGATCGGTTCTGACGATAGACTGCGCGCAATCGTTCATTATTCCGGCAGAGATATTTTGGAGCTTACGTCTTTACTTCGGTCGCTGGCTGAAAAGCATGGGTTTGCCGTTGGAATACAGGTAGAACACAAGGATTCTTTGCGGATGATCTGTGGCGATGAAGATTTGACGATAAGCGTGGATCAGCCTGAAATTTTTTTGAACTATGCTGCTGGCGGTTTCGCTCAGATTAATTTAAAGCAAAATCAGAAACTTGTTGATTATGTTGTTAGCGCTGCAGATTTACAGGGTGCCGAGCGGGTTCTCGACCTTTATTGTGGGATGGGGAACTTTTCGTTGCCGTTGGCTCGTCGTTCAAAGTTCGTTGTTGGTGTGGAAAATTATGCCCAATCGATAAAGATGGCTCGGCGCAACGCAGAGACAAACAAGATCAACAATGCCGAATTCCATGTTCTTCCCGCTGAACGGTCATTTCTTTCTTTCCGTGAAAAATTTGACCTGCTGGTTCTCGATCCACCACGAGCCGGTGCTTATTCAGTTGTCAAGCTGCTGCAGCAGAAGCCGATCAGCAAAATTATTTACGTATCGTGCGATCCGCAAACACTGGCTCGTGACCTAAAGTTTCTTTTGGGGATTGGATATATAATCATTTCTAGTCAGGCATATGATATGTTCCCGCAGACACACCACGTTGAAAGTGTCACGGTTCTTAAATATTGTCCTGAATAGCTTGCAGTTCGTTGACGTGAGTAATATAGTTGAAAACTTCTTTCGACAAAGGGTTTTGAGAGTGGTGCTACTTGGTTAATCAGTAAGTAGAAAACAGGCTTTGCTCTCTGCTGCCAGGCAGTTTTTTTGGCCTGTGAATTTTGCACAATAAATAGGCTGACCTGATATGTCGTGCTTATCTTTTATGCAGGGGTCGAGAGATTGAAATTTAGTTTTTTGTTGAATGCATTGTGCTGATTGTTATCTATTTGAAAATACAAGAGAAAAACATAAAGTGTTGCGATTTCTCAGGATGGCAAAGTCTTTGCATATGTCCTAAGTCGTTCAGCGCTGGAGTCGGTTTATTATCCTGCCCAGCCAAACCCAAGTTTTTTACGGAGGATAGCTGATATGCGTAAAGTTGAGGCGATAATCAAGCCTTTTAAACTCGATGAAGTAAAAGAAGCTTTGAATGAAATCGGAATCCAGGGGATTACGGTCAGCGAAGTAAAAGGTTTTGGTCGTCAGAAAGGCCACACTGAGCTTTATCGTGGTGCTGAATATGTTGTTGATTTTATTCCAAAAATAAAGATGGAAATCATCGTTTCTGATGATCAGGTTGCACAGGTTGTCGGTGCTATTGAAGAGGCCGCTAAAACTGGTCGCATCGGTGATGGAAAGATTTTTGTTACCCCGATTGATGAAGTTGTTCGGATTCGTACCGGAGAAAGAGGCGAAGACGCCCTTTAGTCTTTTTGATTGTTAACTAAAGTTTTGTAAAGAGCTATTTTTTAAAGGAGAAAAGTAGATGACCCCAGTTGAAGTAGTCAAGTATGCTCAAGACAATGAGTGCCTGTTTGTAGATTTTAAATTTCTCGATTTTGTTGGTATCTGGCAGCACTTCACCACTCCAATTTGTGAGTTTGGTGAGGATGTCTTTGATGAAGGTATCGGCTTCGAT
>CALZLE010000425.1 GCA_945788205.1 uncultured Desulfuromonadales bacterium | reverse complement strand
GCAAAAAGGACAAAGCCAAAAACTTTTAAAAATCTTTTCAAAAAACCTCTCTTTTACTTCTGAATAGGGAACATATTTGTTCGCGACATAGAATCTGCGTTGCTCGGCGTGATTGTAGATGCTTTTTCCAATTTAGCACAGTCGTATTTTTCGGCCGCGTTGATTGGCTTGTTAGCGTGCAGTTTCTGAATAGCCTGGGTTGTTTCGCATCCATTCAGAAATGGCATTGCTCGTATCGTTAATAACGAAATTGCTTTATATTACCGGTTACATTTTGGACACTATAGTTTCATTTATTGCACGCTAATGGGAGTTAGGCGGTTGCCTCAAAAACAGAAAAGCCGCCCCTCAGCATCCAGCTGAAAAGCGGCCAAATAAATTATCTATAAAGGTTACCGAGATCCCCCATCTCATCCCCACTAAAACTTTAATTTCAAACAGTTATCGCTGCTTGGTCCCACGGCTGTCAACCGGACAACGGGAGCGGCTGAGGCGCGGCCATCGCCAGCGAGTTGTTATTCCTTCCAGTGGATGCAGGAGACCGGGCAGGCATCGATTGCGCTGCTCTGGATCTCTTCCTCGGTTGCGCCGTTCGGATCGAAGCACTCCGCCTTACTGTCGGCATCCATTTGAAAAACTGCGGGGCAGCCCATCACGCAGAGTTCGCAACTGATACACTCATCTTTGTCAACCCAGGGTGTTTTAGCCATGATAATTCTCCTTGCAACGTCAAAATGTTTGGGTTGTGCCGCATTGGCATTCTGTTGAACTCAATCATAGGGTGCAGGGGGAATGGGTGCATTGACCTGCATCAATTCCAGGTTAGTGCTTTCATGAACGGTTGTCACGTGGCCAGCTGGGTTTTATCGGTTGACAGTTGATTGAGGCTCTTTTATACAGGAGTGAGAATAGCTCAATGGGGAGGGGCGATTACCGGCGCCGATGGTGCAATCTCCACAACATCAATTTCTGCAGAGAGATAACTCATGGCTGAGCAAAAAAAAGGTTTTTGGACGTCACTTCCGGGGATTCTAACTGGGATTGCAGCAGTTATCACTGCGGCGACGGGGTTTTATGCTGCGGTCAACGGTAACAGTAGCGAGCCACTACCAACTCCAGGAACCTCGACTCCGGTTTCAGGAACCCCGACTCCGGTTCCACCGCCAAAAACAGTTAAGCCTGCAGAACCTGTTAATCGGCCGGATGTGGTTCCGCCCAGCGCGAATAAGGCGGTAGCGAAAAAGCCATTTCCGGAGACCGGTCCGCTGGTCGACTGCAGTCTTTTCCCAACAGTCAACACTGTTGATAGTCTGATGAGCTGGTCCAATCACTATCACCAGCAAATCGTTGCTGCCGGTGACAGCGTGAGGGGGGCTGCCGCCGCCTGTAATCAGACGATAGATTACCGGGGGATGGCCCATTGCAAAGATCAGAATAACGTGCAGGTCCGTGGGGCGCTGCTCGAAACCTTACAGCTCTGCCGGGCCGTTGGTTTTGAATGGGAAGAGATTCAACACTCGACGATTCTCGGCAAAGAGTAGGGCGACTTTCACTCTTTTCTGGCTCGGCAGCCGTTCGTTTTTTACCGAAATTGACCGTTGATCTGCTCTCTTTATAGCAGGTCAGCTGGCCTCAATTTGCCATGGTTTTCGAGCTATGGCAGTATGCTGCTATTGTCATTTAATTGCAGCTAAGAACGCTAAACTGTCCGTTGATATCCATCAAAAAGAGACTTCGACCATGCCCCTGATTGCCTGTCATCAGTGTGATCTCGTTCATCAGCTCCCACCACTTTCAGGTCGTGCGACCGCACGCTGCACCCGCTGCCGAGCGGTACTGGTCCGGGCCAAGCCGAACAGTATCGATCGAACTTTGGCGCTGCTACTGGCCGGGGTAATTCTGTTTAGCGTCGCCTGCAGTTTCCCTTTTCTGGGACTGCGCAGTGGCGGTGTCATGCAGGAAACCGCTCTGCTGACCGGAGTTAAAACCCTGTACCAGCAAGGGATGCCCGGATTATCGGTGTTGGTGCTGATGACCTGTATTCTGATCCCGCTGGCGCAGATGCTCGGGTTGCTCTACGTTCTGGCGCCACTCAAATTCGATCGCACCGCGCCTTTTGCCAACCGGGTTTTTCGCTGGCACCGCAGCTTGCAACCTTGGGGAATGATGGAAGTCTTCATGCTCGGAATCCTCATCGCCCTGATAAAACTGGGGGAGATGGCAACCATTATTCCGGGGATTTCACTGGGCGCTTTTGCCCTGCTGATCTTTGTGCTGGCGGCCATGCTCACTGTGCTCGATCCCCATCAGGTCTGGTTACGGTTGGAGGAGGAACGATGAAAACTGCGGCTTTGACAGCCAAACAGCTCGGTTTGGTCAGCTGCCACGATTGTCATCACCTCAGCCAGCGGCCACAGTTGACGGACGATCAACAGGCCTACTGTCCGCGTTGTGGCGCAGCTTTGCATCAGCGGACCCCGAACAGCATCGCTCGTACCTGGGCATTGGTCTTTGCGGCGTTGATCCTTTACGTGCCGGCGAACCTGTTGCCAATGACCATCAGTACCACTCTGGGAGACCAGCAGTCCGACACCATTTTGAGTGGTGTGATCTATTTCATGCACGAAGGTTCCTTGGGGATCGCTCTGGTGATTTTCGTTGCAAGTATTTTTGTTCCCATGATGAAAATTCTGATTCTGAGCTTTCTGTTGCTGTCGGTTCAGTTTCGCTCACGGTGGCGACCGCGCGACCGGACCCGCCTCTATCGATTGACAGATGTTGTCGGGCGCTGGTCAATGGTCGATATTTACGTGGTGACCATTGTCGTTGCACTGGTAAAGTTGGGCGCCATCGGTAATATCGATGCCGGACCGGCCAGCGGTTATTTTGCCGCGCTGGTGGTGATTACCATGCTGGCTGCAGAAAGTTTTGATCCCCGCTTGATCTGGGATGCTTTGGAGGAACGCGATGACTGATGAACAGAAACCCTTGAGCTCGCAGGTTCCGCAGGCGGCCGTTCATAGCAAGAGAGGCTTTTCGATTATCTGGGTTGTGCCGCTGGTGGCGTTGTTGATCGGTGGTTGGCTCGGCTACAAAGCCTGGTCCGAGACCGGGCCGACGATTACCATT
>CALZLE010000424.1 GCA_945788205.1 uncultured Desulfuromonadales bacterium | reverse complement strand
CGAAAAAACTCCTCATGAAGGCGCTTCTCCATATAGCGGCGATTATAACTCCCATCAACGAGTCGGTTGTACTTTCGTATTCTAAAGTAAATATTCGTCGGATATCATTTGTCGTTGTCAGAGACAGAGTACTGACCAACAGAACAAAAATTGCCCCGAAGAAAAATATCAGCGGAACAATCAGATCTATTAGCTGTTTATGCTCCCCCCAAAAGAAATAACTATACGCGAGGTAACCAGCAATGAAGAAATAGAGCAAGACGGACAAAACGTACCAATAGTCACGATTTTTGCCTTTGGGCAACTGCAAAATCAACTGCCAGACTGGCCAAACAGCCAGCAGTAAAATTGTGCTGCCAAAAAGGAGAAGTGCACTTGCCAGTAAATCCATAAAAAAACCGTCCGAGGGTAAGAAGGCGACAAAAGAATCAACAAACCTTTGCCCTCTGCCATATTATTAAACTACGATAATTAAGTCAAGCCAACGGCCTGTTTACTCTTTGTAAAATCCATTTTCTCCCTTACCGCCAATCGACTTATGCTAGTCTCCTAACCTCCATTGAGAAATCCAATCAACTACCAGTGAGTATAAAATTATGCAGATGGAAAAACTTTATCGAGCAACGATCAACAAGTGGGGCGAAGAGGCCCAATACGATCAGGCGGTCGAGGAGTGCGCCGAGCTGATCGCCGCTCTGAAACATTATAAGCGCGGAAAAATCGACAAGCAGGCGGTCATCAACGAACTGGCAGACGTGACCTTGATGCTGGGGCAGCTCAGCTGGATGTTTGGTCAAAAACAGATTGACGAAGCAATTCAAGCCAAACTGACCAAACTCGACCAGCTGATGCAGAACAGATGACCGGCGAAAGTGAGCTGAAAATGGATAAAAGTGACATTGCAACAACGGAGCTGATCGACACCCTGCAGCGACAAATTGGCCAGGAAATCCATCTCGGCCCCTGGCTACAAATAGATCAGCAACGGATCGATGATTTTGCCAAAGTCACTGGCGACCTGCAATGGATCCATATCGATCCAGATCGCGCAGCCAGCGAATCTCCGTACGGAGCAACCATCGCCCACGGCTACCTGACCCTGTCGCTGCTTCCCTACCTGACCGAAAGCAATCATCCCGATTTTTTCTCGAAAAATTATCCGGGCATGAAATACCGGGTGAACTACGGACTCAACAAAGTTCGCTTTCCGGCCCCGGTCAAAGTCGGCTCAAAGCTCCGCGCCCGAACCGAAATCCAAACAGTGGTAGCAGTAAAAAACGGGGCACAGATCTGCTACATGATCAGAGTTGAAATTGAAGGGAATGACAAACCGGCTTGTGTGGCCGAATTTCTGGCCCGGGTTTATGCTTAAGAGTGTTGAGACCTGGCAACCGGAGGGGCAAGACAAAAAGCTGCCCCCCCCCCCGGAGAGGACTAACTGCGTTGCGGCTAAAAAACTCCTCAACTAAAATGTTAACCAAGCGATGCTCGAAACCCTAAATATCCTCTTCACCAGTGATGAAAGTCGGCGGTAAATCACAGCTGTCGGGAATCTGAAACGGAATCGGGTAGCGAATTCCCGCTTTATGTGTTGCCTGCAGCCCCTCTGCAGTCCGCTCCAGCCAGCTCGCGGGGATACCGACACAGAGTTCGTGATCTTGAGCCATGGCAAAACGCCGATCGCCGAGACAGGGGATTTCAATAGTCGGCTCATCGGTTAACGCCACATGTGCCACCGCGCGCGAGCAAACCCCCGCATCACCAGAGGACTTCATGCAGAACTCGCCACCATCACGATAGAGGAACGCCTGCACAAACCGCATCGCCTGAGCGGTATTGACATAAACCACCACCAGATCCGGCTCCAGCTCTTCAACCGGTCGACTAAGCGGATAAGTCACAACCGCAGCCACCCCGGAATCGACTCGTGGCATCTCTTGCTGCATCGCCGCCGCCGCAGACTGATCCTGCTGATAGACGCCATTGTTCACCTCGCCATTGACCACCCGCTGTGGCGCATCGATCAATCCGGCACAACCAGCGCCCAGAACACAGTGAGCCGTCTCCGCACTACAGCAAGTCGACCACGCATACATCCGGCTGTAAGCGATCTGTTGGCAGATGGTCAACCGCTTGCCCTGCAGACGGATTTTTTTGCCCTCGATGGCCGATTCATCGCCAATCAGATTGACTCCCACCAACTGAGTTGCCGGATTAACAGTTGTCTTCACAGCCTCTAGAAAGCTATTCATTTCTCCTCCTAATCCATGTTAAAAGGGCCTTTTGTTCATTTTATTTAAATGATCATCATTTACGAATTTTCCTATTAACGAATTTTGCTATCCTGACTAACGTCAAGGCTTCGTAGCGGCCTTGGAAAAATTAGCTAAGGCAGCTGCAATCTTGGTTAAAGCCGGCCCGGCACAGTCTTTGAGTTGATGGCGCTGAGCGAGGTACTGCGGGTCGTTGTAGGTCAACCAAACCTGCCCATCTTCCGCCTGCCAGATCAGTGCCTTTTGTGGCAGATCGATAGCAGCTAACTGTTGGCATTGCATCAATGCTGTTCCGGCTTTCGGATTACCGAAAATCACCAACACCGTCGGCCGCAATTCCAACCCTACGGACTTTGCGCCCCCAGCGTGATCAATCCGGGCAAAGATCGTCATCCCCTTACTCGACAGGGCCGTTTCCAGCCGATCAGCAGTGTTCACAACATCATGAGAACTTTTGACATTGACAGCACCATCCGCTGCCAGCGCCAAAGAAGAAGAAAGAGAAAGAATAACAACCGACAGGAGCAGTAAGCGCATAATAAACCTCCTCGATACCGAATGAGTAAGTCATAAGCTTACCTGAGATTCCCGCATTTTTTCATGAAGAGAGGATTTGGCAGAAGAAAGTGAGATTAAATCTGGCGTAACGAGCCACCACAGGCGGTATGATAATAATCCCTGCATCGGTTCAAGCGTCTGACTCGACGAAATTCTGCGCCACACCTCTGGCAAACAGCGACCAACTTCAACCGTTTCCGGTGCAGTTGATTCAGCGCCTCACTGTGACCACAACTTTTCGTTGAAGTTCCAAGGGCCTGTGCCCAGGCTTGCCACTGCGGCCCATGACTAGGACGCGTTTTGAGCCCACCGGGAACTGTTAGCTGATCACAAACATGGGCTATTTCATGGAGCAGGGTCTGTTTAAGGTTTTCCGGTTCCTGCTCGAACTGCAGTCGAAGACAAACGGGAACTCCATTTTTTGAGGAACAACTTCCCAACCTGCGCGTTGCACGGCTCGGTTTGACCGGCAAAGTGCTCAGCTGTTGCAATATCCGTTTCGCCTTCTTGCCAGCAAAACTCTCTACACTTTTACAGATTTCGCTCCAAAGGCTAAGTTCAGTCGCAAGACTTTCGACAGTCATATATCTCCAACAATTCCCAACCACAAAGAATGGAGCAACATATTCAGTTAGCAGGTGACCTAACTAAGATCATTTGCGAAGATAGGCTATGCTCGAGAAAAAAACAATCGACATTGATCGCCTGGAATGGGTTGCTGTCCCGAGACAACTTCAGGATGGACTGAGCAATCAACCGCTGTCGAAAAAACAACTCCGAAACTGGACGCTGGTGCTGCAATCCCGACAGATCCCTTGCCGCAGCGAACGGGTCGACCACGGCTGGAAGCTGCAGGTGCCAACCGTGCAGTATCAGCAAGCCCTCGAAGAGCTGCAAAGCTTTGAAAAAGAGAACCGCAACTGGCCACCCCCACCCCCCGCAGAGCTAAAACAACAGGAAAACACCGCAAGTACCATCTGGGTGCTGATCGCCCTCGGCCTGTTCCATATTCTGGTCCAACAGCGGATCAACCTGTTCGGCCACAACCCGGTCGACTGGTACGCCCTCGGGAATGCTCACGCGGGCAAAATTCTCGATGGCCAATGGTGGCGACTGATCACCGCACTGACTCTGCATTCCGGCGGTGTCCACCTTGCTGGCAACATCGTCGTTGGCGGAGTATTCATCAACCGTCTCTGTCGCGACCTCGGCTCGGGACTCGGCTGGAGCCTGGTACTGCTCAGCGGAATCCTCGGCAATCTCGCCAACGCCTTTGTTCAAAACCCCGATCACCGCTCCATCGGCGCATCCACCGCCGTCTTCGGCGCCGTCGGCCTGCTCGCGACCATCAACACCCTTCGCTATCGAAAAAGTTTACGCCGCCGCTGGCCGATGCCGGTCGCAGCAGGATTGGGGTTATTGGCTCTACTTGGCGCTGGAGGAGAGAATACCGATATTGGCGCGCATCTGTTTGGATTTTTATTCGGGATGGGGTTGGGACTGGTGTCGGTTTTTTTTATACAAACGATAAAACCAAGCAGGCTCAACAACTTGCTAGCGACCTCCAGCACCCTTCTGCTAACCGCAGCCTGGGGAGCCGCCCTCTTCTTTCCGGGGAAATAATACTATTTCTGCTTTTTCGGCCGCCCCGGTGCTTTCGGTTGCAACGCGCGCCCGGTCGATTTTTTCAGCCGCAGAACAAAATCGTCACTGCCAGCTGGCCGACCAGTCCGCGTTCCTTTGATTTCCCGCTGCTGCGCTTCGACATCTTCTTGATGCAGAAATCCTGCCCAGTCGTCAACCATCTCTAGCAATGACATATCTTTCACCAACGGGTCGACCTCAACCTGGCGACAGTGATACCGACAGCTGGACCAAGGATACTCCCACGCCTGGGCAACCATTCCAACTTTGACCGGATTCAACTCGACGTAGCGCGCAGCAGCCAGCAGATGTGGTTCATCAAGCACACATGAGCCAAAACGCCCCTGAAACAGGTAACCACGCACCCCCTCGGCAAAATTCTTCTTCCGCGTGTAGCGACGGTGTGCTTCACTGATGGCGCTGGCCAACGAGGTCTCGGCTTCCGGCACAGCAATCTAATGGACATGATTATCCATCAAACAGCCGTGCACGAAAAGAGACGCCGAAACGCTCTGCCTCTTGGGCCATGAAATTCAGGGAAGCAAAACGATCATCATCACTGGCAAATATATTAATGGAGCGAACGCCGCGCTGGGTGATGTGCTGACACTCAACAACTAGTTAAAAAGCTGTCGCTTTTTTTTACACTCTTAGCATACTGAAAAATAGATGTTTTATTTACTTAATGATATCTACAGGTTGGTCAGGTGGCATTTTTTTTGCTTTAATGAGCCACAAGCATTAAGTGGCTCTGCTGGAATTGATTTCTATTGATATGAAACCAAAAACCGTAAACCCTATAAATGGGAGAAAGGGAAGGAAAGATGAAGAGACATCTTTTATTGCTAGCTCTAATATTGGCGGTCGCGGTCCCGAGTAGCGCCATAGAGATTGGTGGCTGGACTGGCGTTGGATCGTATGGGGCTTCGGGTGCAGATGGTGTTGTGACCTTGGCGCCGACGGGTGATCCACAGTACGGATGGATATCAACTAACGGGGGCGTTAACGGATTAGGTCTTGCGGATGTTGGAGGTGTTGGTTCTGCAACTGATGGCGCATTAATAGATTCCCCGATGTTCACAGCAAATGCAGGTGACGAGTTAAAATTTTATTTTAATTATGTTACTTCAGATGGTGCTGGATATGCAGATTATGCTTGGGCGAAATTACTAGATGACGCAGCGAGTGATGTCTCTTTGTTGTTTACCGCTCGGACAACACCTGGAGGCGATACAGTCCCAGGCTTTTCGATGCCAGCTCCAACAGCAACGTTAACCCCCTCCTCCACCCCTATTTTACCCGGTACGACTTGGTCACCACTCGGGGGTTCCTCGGGCGGTTGCTGGTCCACAGGGTGCGGCTATACTGGCTGGATTGAAGCGAGTTACACAATTGCTGCTGCTGGCGATTATTTTCTGCAGTTTGGCGTTGTGAATTGGAATGATACTGCATTTGAGTCCGGCATGGCCTTTGATGGAGCAACAATCGGTGGCGTCGATATTGATGATCCTGATCCACCAGTTGTTCCTGAGCCAAGTACGATTGTTTTGATGGGCGCTGGCTTACTAGGTTTAGTTTTTGCCCGCAAAAAAACAAAAAAATGAGATAATTATCCACAATAGCTTAGGTGCTTTTGTCCTCCTCAGATCTCTGACAAAACCCCACATTTCCGGATGTGGGGTTTTGTTTTGCTCTTTTACGACCCATACCTATTTCACCCCCCTTAGACCGAACACGCATCCCTAGGTAAAGAATCCGACCTTTATTGCCAATGTCCGCAAATTTTGTCCTGCCTGGCCTCTCTTTTCACTCAAATGGCAATTCCATCTGCAGCAGTTCTTCCGCCAGAATATCTGTCGTCAGCCCAGAAATCGTAATCCCCAACAGCCGAACGGCCCGTTCACCCGCTTCTGTTTTAGCCAACAACTCCTCTGCCAAGAATAACATCTGCGCCGCCTGCTCAATCGGCTCTTCACGCGTCACTGAACGTGTGGCAATCTGAAAATCTGCGTATTTCACCTTTAACGTCAATGTCAGTCCTGCGGTTTCTTTTGCTTGCACCAAAGCCGCAACCCGTTCGGCCAGATCACCGAGAATCGTTAACATCTGCCCCCGGTCGGCAATGTCCTCTTTGAGGGTGGTTTCCTTGCCGATCGACTTGCGCACCCGGTTCGGTTGTACCTCCCGCAGATCAATACCACGGGCAATATTATAAAAGTAGCCTCCCGACTTGCCGAAGTATTTGTCCAGTTCTTGCCGTGAGCGCTGTTTTAAATCAGCGCCAGTGAGGATGCCGCGATTCTGCAACCTTTTTTCCGTCACCCGGCCGACGCCATGAAAACGACGCACCGGCAGCTCTGCGATAAAGGCAGCCGCCTGCTGTGGAGTAATGACTGTCAATCCCGCAGGCTTATTCATATCGGAAGCGATTTTGGCGAGAAACTTGTTGTAGGAGACACCGGCGGAGGCGGTCAACTGCGTGGCTTGTCGAATTTCTTTACAGACCTGTTGCGCGATCCAGGTGGCAGACTGGGTATCTGGTTTGTTCTCAGTAACGTCGAGATATGCCTCATCAAGGGAAAGGGGTTCGACCAAATCAGTGTACTGATGGAAAATCTCGCGGATCTGTAACGAGACAGCGCGATAAGCCTCGAATCGGGGACGGACAAACAAGGCCTGCGGACAGAGGCGATAAGCGCGGGCACAGCTCATGGCGGAGTGGATACCGAAGCGCCGGGCTTCGTAAGAGCAGGTTGCCACCACACCGCGCCCGTCGGGATCACCGCCGACGATCACCGGCTTACCGCGCAGCTGCGGATTGTCACGCTGCTCAACGGAGGCGTAAAAGGCGTCCATATCGATGTGAATAATTTTTCGCTGTGGATTCATCAGTCGCGAGGTTAGCAGTTGAGACGAAGAGCGAAAAGAGAAATCCCCTCTCTGAACAGGAGAGGGGATGAGGTAAAAAACTTATTTGACCCAATCCGTGTACAGGTCGGCGTTAAAGCCAACGACAAAATCCTTACCAACCCGATAGGTTGGCGCGCGCAGGTTGCCACTGGGCCCCATCACATTTTTCAGGACAGCCTCTTTTTCAGCCGCAACGGCTTCAAAACGCTGGACTTTTTTCCCTTTGGCAACGGCAATCGACGTGGCGTCCTGCAGCAGTTCCCAGGCCTGCGCTTCATCAATCTTGGTTTTCCGTGCATCAATCACTTCTGCTGTGGTGACCTGTTCGTTCTCAAGAAACTCTTGAGCATTTTTACAGGACGTTCACCCCTTGCGCAGGTATGCCCATTCAATCTGCATTCTTACCTCCTCTCGATTCAGGTGATTAAAAACAATAAAGCTACTTATAACATCCAGTGGTTTCGACAAACAATACCCCGCCATGCCATAGTAAAAATGAGAATATAGAGGTATCTTTATAGGAGACTCAAAAGTCATAAAAATGCACATTTTTTATTTTGAGGAGCCAAGGATGACCGATAAAGAGAATCCTGCCCTGCCAGGTGAAATTCAACAGTTAGAAAACAACGAGTGGCGCGAATCCCTCGATTATGTTTTACAGTCCCAAGGGCCAGATCGGGTCCGGCAGCTGCTGCGCCAGCTACAAGTGCGGGCCCAGGAACAGGGAGTCAGTATCCCCTTCACTGCCAACACCCCTTACATCAACAGCATTCCACCAGACCAACAACCTGTTTTTCCCGGCAAACGCGAGCTGGAGCGGCGAATTAAATCGATCATCCGCTGGAACGCCATGGCGATGGTGGTCCGAGCCAACCGTGAATCACCCGGTATCGGCGGGCATATTTCCACCTATGCCTCGGCGGCAACCCTCTGGGAAATTGGTTTTAATCATTTCTGGCGTGGTCGCACCGCTGAGTTTCTCGGTGATATGGTCTATTTTCAGGGACACGCGGCTCCCGGTGTTTACGCTCGGGCGTTTCTAGAAGGTCGACTGACAGAAGATGATCTGAGCCGCTTCCGCAACGAACTTCATCCCGAGGGCGGACTGTCCTCCTATCCGCACCCGTTTTTGATGGCTAATTTCTGGGAATTCCCAACGGTGTCGATGGGTCTGACCGCATTGACTGCCATCTATCAAGCGCGCTTCAACCACTATCTGGTCGACCGGGGCCTGCGAAAATCGAGCGGTCGCAAAGTCTGGGCGATGCTCGGCGACGGTGAAATGGACGAACCTGAATCTCTCGGTGCCATCACCCTGGCCGCCCGCGAACAGCTCGAAAACCTCATCTTTGTCGTCAACTGCAACCTGCAGCGGCTCGATGGCCCGGTGCGCGGTAACGGCAAAATCATGCAGGAACTGGAAGCGGCCTTCCGCGGCGCTGGCTGGAACGTCATCAAGGTGGTCTGGGGTGGCAACTGGGATCGCCTTCTCGACGAAGATAAATCGGGCAAACTGATTCAGCGCATGGACGAGGTTCTCGATGGCGAGATGCAACGCTTTACCATCGGCAACGGAGCCTACATCCGCGAGCATTTTTTCGGCAAATACCCGGAGCTCCTCGAACTGGTCAAAAACTACAGCGACGACCAACTCGGCGCCCTAACTCGCGGCGGTCATGACCCGGACAAGGTCTACTCCGCCTATAAAGCTGCCGTTGAGCACAAAGGCTCACCAACAGTGATCTTCGCTCAGACCATCAAGGGCTACGGCATGGGCGAAGCGGGCGAAGGGAAGAACATCACCCACTCACAAAAGAAGCTGAACGAAGAGGAGTTAAAAGAGTTCCGCACCCGTTTCAACATCCCGGTCAGCGATGATGAAATCGCCGCAGCACCCTTTTATAAACCGGACGACGACAGCCCGGAGATTCTCTACTTGAAAGAGCGTCGTGTTGCACTGGGCGGTTCGATCCCCGGCCGAAATGCTGGCAGCCAGCCGATGGCCTGCCAAACCGACGCGCTGATCCAGGAATACCTGACCGGCTCGGGCGAGCGTGAATTGGCCACGACCATGGCCTTTGTCCACCTGCTGGCCAAACTGCTGCGCGACCCGGAGCTGGGCAAACTGATCGTCCCGATTGTTCCCGACGAAGCGCGCACCTTCGGCATGGAATCGCTGTTCCGCCAAGCAGGAATCTACAGTCATGCCGGACAGCTTTACGAACCAGTCGACAAGGGCAGCTTGCTGTTTTACAACGAGAAAAAGACCGGTGCAATTCTCGAAGAGGGCTTAAGCGAAGCCGGCTCAATGGCCAGTTTCATTGCAGCCGGAACCGCCTATTCCAACAACGGTGTGCAGACAATCCCCTTCTATACCTTCTATTCAATGTTCGGCTTCCAGCGGGTCGGCGATCTGATCTGGCAGGCCTGCGACAGCCGCGCAAGAGGCTTTTTAATCGGTGCCACATCCGGTCGCACCACCTTGGCCGGTGAGGGCCTTCAGCATCAGGATGGCCACAGTCACCTGCTGGCCATGGCCCCGACCAAAGTCAAAGCCTACGACCCAGCCTTTGCTTATGAACTGGCGGTGATCATCCATGAAGGTTTGACCCGCATGTACTGTCATCAGGAGGACTGGATTTACTACCTGACGGTGATGAACGAAACCTACCAGATGCCAGCAATGCCAAAGCGAGCCAATATCCGCGAAGGGATCATCAAAGGGATGTACAAATACCGCCCTGGCAAAAAAGGCAAACATAAGGCCCATCTGCTCGGGAGTGGCGCAATCCTCAACGAAGTCCTTAAAGCCCAACAGCTGCTGGAAGAGCAATATCAGATTAAGGCCGATGTCTGGAGTGTCACCAGCTACAAAGAGCTCTACAGCGATGCCGTCGAGTGCGAGCGCTGGAACCTGCTCAACCCGGAGAAGAAGGCCAAAACACCTTATTTGAGCCGGTTGCTGGCGAAAGAGAAAGGGGTCTTTGTTGCGGCATCTGATTATATGAAAGTGCTGCCAGCAGCGGTCGCCCAATGGTTCCCGAGCCCACTTCACTGCCTGGGGACGGATGGTTTCGGACGTAGCGACAGCCGTGAACAGTTGCGCGATTTCTTCGAAATCGATGCCCGTTACATCACCGTGGCAACCCTTCGACAGTTAGCGTTGGCCGGAGAGATCCCGATGAGCACGGTCAGCGAAGCGATCAAAGAACTTGCAATCAACCCTGATAAATTGAATCCGCACATCGAATAAGGAAGCCACATGAAACATGAAATTACCGTTCCCGAAGTTTCCGAAGGTGTGACCGCCGGAACTGTTATCTCCGTCAGTGTTGCCGTTGGCGATCAGGTTGAGGAAGATCAGACGCTGCTTGAACTGGAGACCGACAAAGCTGTGGTTGCGATTCCGGCACCGGTCCCCGGAAGAGTTACTGAAATCAAAGTGACTGATGGCGACGAAGTTGCGATCGGTGCAGTGATCATGAGTATCGAAGCCACCGGTGAAGATCCCTCCGAAGCGGAAACAGAGAAACAACCGCCGATCGGCGCAATTGAGCCAGAAGCAGAAATCCCTCCTGACCCTGAACCGGAGACCAAAGAGCCGCTCCCGCCACCCGTCTACCAGCAATCAAAAGAGCAGGTTTTAGACTTAACCCCGGTTCGACGAGACGATCAGGTTGCTCCGGCGGCACCTTCGGTACGCCGCCTGGCCCGTGAGTTGGGTGTCGATATCTATCAGGTTCAGGGGTCCGGTCCCGGCGGCCGCATCTGCGAAGATGATGTGCGCGCTTTCGTCCGCAATACGATGCAACAGCTCGCCAGTGGCGGTGTGTCACCGCTTGCGACCGGCGGGGCTAACGGACTACACGCCCAACGCCCGTTGCCCGATTTCAGCAAGTGGGGGGAGATCAGCACTGAGCCACTGTCAAAAATCCGCGAGCTGACTGCCGACTCCATGGCTTACGCCTGGTCAACCATCCCGATGGTCACCCAATACGACAAGGCGGGAGTCGAAGATCTGGAAGAGTTTCGCAAGGAGTACAACTACCGATCGACCAGCGACGCCAAACTGACCATGACGGCCATTCTGGTTAAAGTCTGTGCTGCTGCACTGAAAACCTTTCCACAATTCAACAGCAGCCTCGACCTGGTCCGAAAAGAGCTGATTTTCAAGCATTACCAACATATCGGAGTTGCCGTTGACACTCCAAATGGTCTGCTGGTTCCGGTGATTAAAGATGCCGGAGATAAAGGCGTCGAAGAGCTGGCAGTGGAGCTGAATGACCTGGCGGAGCGCACTCGACAGCGAAAGCTCACACCTGCGGAGATGGAAGGTGGCGGCTTTATCATCAGCAACCTCGGTGGTATCGGGGGCGATGCTTTCACACCGATAGTCTATGCTCCGCAAGTTGCAATTCTCGGGGTATCTAAAGCGGAGATGCAACCCGTCTGGAATGGGCGTGAATTTGAACCACGGCTGATGTTGCCGCTGTCGCTCAGCTATGATCACCGGGTGATAGATGGAGCGGCTGGGGCGCGCTTCCTGCGCTGGATTTGTCAGGCGCTAGAGCAACCTCTCCACCTGGCGATGAAGGGATGAGCAGATGAATCAACAGCAGACCCAACTCGCTATCATCGGTGCCGGCCCTGGCGGTTACATGGCGGCCTTTAAAGCGGCCGAACTCGGCCTCGACGTGACCCTGATCGACCCCGAAGTCGCCCCCGGAGGTGTTTGCCTGCACCGGGGCTGTATCCCCTCGAAAGCCCTGCTGCATGTCGCCAAATTGGTCAGCGAAGCGGAAGAGGCAAAAACGATCGGCGTCAATTTCAACAGGCCAAAGCTCGACATCGACCAGATCCGCGACTGGAAAAACGGGGTGATCGAAACCCTGACCGGCGGGCTGGCAATGAAGGCCAGTAAATTGAAGATCAACCTGATCCGCGGCCTCGCCCGTTTCAGCGACACTCGATCCTTGTCGATTCAGACTGAGGATGACGAGCTGCAGCTTGCTTTCGAACAGGCGATTATCGCCACCGGTTCGCGACCGACCCTGCTGCCGGGCGTTGAAACGACCAGCGATCGGGTCATCGATTCAACCGGGGCATTGGATTTGAACGATGTGCCCAAATCGCTGCTGGTGATTGGTGGCGGCTACATCGGTCTGGAGCTCGGCTCCGCCTATGCAGCAATGGGCAGTAACGTCTCGGTGGTGGAAATGACCAACGGCCTGCTGCCCGGTTGCGATCGTGACCTGGTGTCGGTGCTGAAGCGCCGCCTCGACAAGAAGTTTGAAGAGATTCTGCTGAGCACCAAAGTTTTGGAGTTAAAAGAACAGAAAAGCGGTGTTCAGGTCACCCTGGAAGATAAAAAGGGTGAGCAGAGCAAAAAGAAATTCGATAAAGTGCTGATCGCTATCGGCCGGCGACCGAACTACGAAAACCTCGGGCTGGAGGATGCTGGTATCAAACCAAACAGCAAAGGGTTTATCGACGTCGATGGTCAGCAGCGCTCCTCTGAATCACATATTTTCGCCATCGGCGACATCGCTGGAGAACCGATGCTTGCACACAAAGCTTACGGTGAGGCTCTGGTTGCTGCTGAAGTCGCCGCAGGGCATAAAGCGGTTTTTGAGCCACGCGCCATCCCGGCAGTGGTTTTCACCGACCCGGAGATTGCCTGGTGCGGGCTGACCGAAACTGAAGCCCGGGAGCAGAAACAAAAAGTCAAAACCGCCAAAATGCCATGGCGCGGCAACGGCCGAACTTTGACCTTAGGTCGGGATGATGGCATGACTAAGCTGATTGTCGATCCGGACACTGACCGGTTACTCGGCGCAGCGGTGGTTGGCCCCGGCGCAGGAGAATTGATCGCTGAATGTGTCGTGGCGATGGAGATGGCGGCCGTCAGCGAAGACCTGCGCAAATCGATTCACCCGCACCCGACTCTCTCAGAAACCAT
>CALZLE010000423.1 GCA_945788205.1 uncultured Desulfuromonadales bacterium | reverse complement strand
TGATCGGCAGGATAATGTAGAAATACCATTCGGGGATTTGCAGGGTGGTGGTGCGGGCGTATTCGTCCTGATACATCATCACCGTCATCTGCCAGCCGAGATTGATCATGATGCCGGAAAAAACCAGTACCGCCAGATGCGAAAACAGGGTCAGCGGCTTTTTAAGCACCGGCATGATTTGTGGTAAGGCGTCGATCCGGATCAGCGAGCGGCTTCTGATCGCAGCAACGCAGCCGATGTAGGTGGAGAAGAAGATGACCTTACGCACGACCTCATCCGACCAGTAGAGGCTGACATCGCTGGTGGCTTTACGCAGAATCACGTTGGCCATCGCCGTTAACAGGGCGATAACAACCGCGACAAACAGCGACCACTCTTCGACAAACAGGAAGCCACGGTCGATCGCCTTAAAAGTTTTTTTCAGCATATTTAAAACTTTCCGTAAAAGAAACGGGGCCGAGGAAGTTTCCCCGACCCCGTAAAACGGATCGCATTATACAGGTTTAGCTATCAGCTGCCAAGTTTTGCGCGAACCTTGGCCAGATAATCAGGGCCAATCTTTTTGCCCCATTTCTCAAGCACCGGTTCAGCCAATTTTTTCAGCTCTGCAATTTCTTCTGCGGAAAGCTGAATAAACTCGATGCCGGCGTCCTTCGCTTTGGCGACTTGCGCGTCATGCTGCTGACGAGTCAAGGCACGTGTCGCAGCACTTTCTTCGGCAACAACTTTGAGGAAGGTGGCTTTCAGGTCTGCTGGCAGCTTGTCGAGCCAACGCTTGTTGATCAGGTGCACAAACAGGCCCTGTGCGTAGTTCAGCTCGGTAAACGATTTTGCGATGGTGAACTTTTTGGTGATGTTGCAGACGATGGCGGTGTGATCCAGGCCAGTAATAACACCTGTCTGGAGAGCTTGTGGAACATCGCCCCAAGGCATAACGGTGAACTGCAGGCCCCAAGCCTTATAAAAGTCAGCATTGACTGGCGCTTCTGCGACTCGAAAATTAAATTTTTTGGCATCGGCCAGATTCTTGACCGGCTCGGTGGTTGCCCAGCCGTACGGGCCATAACCGGTGATATCGATGGCAAGAACACCCTTACTGGCGGCGGCGTTGGAGAAAGGTCCCCAGACTTCTGGATCATTGCGGAAGGTGTCGAGCTTGTCAAAGGTGTCGACGACGTAAGGCAGGTTGACGATCCCGAGCTTATCGGCAGCGTTGGCCGCAAAAACAGAAGAGCTGAGCATGCCTTGGACGGCGCCAAGCTTCAATTTGTTATAGACATCTTTTTCACCACCAAGCTGGCGCAGTGGGCGATAATCAACATAGATCTGGCCATTGGAGGCTTCCCAGACCTTGTCACGAATCCGGTAGCCAGCGGCGACGCCCTCAATGACCGGGTGGGAAATATTGGAAAGAATGTAGGTGTACTTGGCACCGCTCGGGTCAAATTTTGGTTTCCATGCGGCCAATGGATCTTTTTTCTTTTCGGCGGCCAGAACGGCACCAGGGAGACTCAGTGCCAACAACAAGACAACAACCAGTAATTTTTTCATTGAACTCCTCCATCAGGCATAGGGCAAAACGGTGTTTGGTTTGCACAAAAAAATGTTAAATATACGTAAAGTTAGCTAGTTAGGTTTTCAGAAGATAGTCTTTAGGGGGAGGTTTGGTCAAGCAGAAAGAGATGTTGCTTAAAACAAAACGGGCCTGAGTGAAACATCACTCAGGCCCGTTTTGATGCGGTTTTTTTGTGGACTGCTGTTACAAAGCCGCCCGAACTTTATTCAGGTAGTCGATGCCGATCTTTTCTCCCCACTTCTGGACAACCGGTTCCGCCAGCTCAACCAGCTGAGCTTTTTCCACTGCCGACAGGTTGTTGAAGACGATACCATTTGTTTTTGCAGCGGCGATCTGGTCGAGTTGCTGCTTTTCGGTCAGCGCCCGAACGTCGGCACTTTCTTCACTGATCGCAGTCATCAGGATCTGTTGAAGATCTTCTGGCAGGCCTTTGAACCAGCGCTTGTTCATCAAGTGGACATAGAGTCCCTGAGCGTAATCAAGACTGGTGAAGGCTTTGGCGACGGTAAATTTTTTGGTGATGTTGCAAACGATCGGAGTGTGGTCGAGGCCGCTGATAACACCAGTCTGTAGCGCTTGTGGTACGTCCGGCCAAGGCATGACCGTGAATTGAATCCCCCAAGCTTTATACAGGTCGACATTGACTGGCGCTTGCGCGATGCGGAAAACTTGGGTTTTCGCTTCTTCGAGAGAGTTTACCGGAGTTTTGGTGGCCCAGCCGTAGCTGCCATAGCCGGTAAAGTCGACGACCATGATCCCTTTTTTTTCGGCGTCAGCGCCAAATTCGTTGAACAGCTCTGTGTTGTTACGGAACTGCTCCAACTTGGCGAAACTGTCGACCATAAATGGCAGGTTGACGATTCCCAGTCGTGGCGAAACGTTCGGCGCCAGCACCGAAGAGCAGAGCATTCCCTGTACCGCGCCCATCTGCAATTTGCTCAGGACATCCTTCTCGCCGCCCAGTTGAGAGATCGGCCGATAATCGACGTAAAGACGTCCTTTCGACTCTTTCCAGACTCGGTCGCGGATCCGATAACCGACGGTTCCTCCTTCGATTGCCGGATGGGCGACCGATGAGAGCAGGTAGGTGAATTCGGCACCACTTGGATCAAACTTTGGTTGCCAGGCTGTTAAAGGGTCAGCAGAAAATACTGTCAGCGGCAGCAACAGCAGGGAAAACAGCAGACAAGCGAGAATCCGGTTCTTCATTTGTGTTCCTCCTGAATAAAAATAATTGTGATTACACTAAAACTTCGGCGGCATTCTCTCACAAATCTCTGGACTATGGAACCGGTTATGGTGATTAATTAGAGAGCTGCAGCTCATTTATTTCTTGCTGCCTTGCAATTTATCATATATATTGTTTAATATATATAAAAAGGAGCATCGAATGAAACTTTGGCTAACAAATTTCAGTATCCGCTTTCCGCGACTGATACTGATACTGACCTTGGTCGTGACTGTGCTGTTCGCCAGCCAATTCCCGAAGGTCAAGTTTGATAATGACCCGCAGAACATGCTTTCCGCCGACGAGCCGGTACGGGTTTTCCACAACGTCGTCAAGGAGCGTTTTGCGCTCTATGACTTTGTTATCGCCGGAGTTGTCAACGAGACGCATCCGGACGGTGTTTTCAACGTTGCGACCCTGCAGCGCCTGCACAAACTGAGTCAGCAGCTCTATTCTTTACAGCCTTCAGCGGAAGGCCTTCCGCAAGTTGTCGACGGGGATCAGCTGAGTGATCCACTGCTGACCCTCAATATGTCCCCCGATTCGGCCGTTCGACGGATATTGAATACTGCTTTCAATCACGATCCGAATCGTCTGTTTGACGAACAGGGTCGCAGCGCCATCATCGCCCCGGAAATCATCAGTCCCAGCTTTGTCGATAGTTTGCAACAAGCCGAACTGGGCGCCTTGCGGCTTGAATATCTGATGGAAGAAGCGCCGACCACTGACGCCGAAGCGCGTAAAATTAAAGAACTGGCCATGGGTAATCCACTGTACCGTGGGACTCTGGCGGCTGAAGACGGGAAGGCGATTGCGATTTACCTGCCGATCAGCAGCAAAACCTTCAGTCACAATGTGGCCAACTTGGTTAAGACCCTGACTGCTGATTGGCCGGAAGAAGATCAGGTGCACGTCACTGGTTTGCCGGTCGCTGAAGATACCTTCGGGGTCGAGATGCTGGTCCAGATGGCAACCTCAGCACCGCTGGCGATGGTGGCAATTTTCTTGTTGATGCTGCTGTTTTTCCGGCGCTTCTCGATCATCATTGCGCCGCTGCTGGTGGCTATTGCCAGTGTTGTCTGTACGATGGGGTTGCTGATCGGGCTCGGTTTCGATGTGCACATCATGAGTTCGATGATTGCCATCTTCCTGATGCCGATCGCGGTGGCCGACTCGGTACATATCCTCAGCGAATTTTATGACAGTTATCCAAAGTTTCGTGACCGCACTGAGACCTTGCGGCACGTTATCGGACACCTGTTCGCGCCGATGCTCTATACCACCCTGACCACCATTGCCGGCTTCGGTTCCCTCGCGTTTACTCCAATTCCCCCGGTTCAGGTTTTTGGCCTGCACGTGGCCTTCGGTGTTGGTTTGGCATGGCTGCTGTCGATGACCCTGATTCCGGCCTATATTCTTCTGTTTATCCCACAAAAAGCGCTCGATTCAATCGATGCAACCGCTGAGCAAGGCGGAGGATCAAAGCTGGCGAACGGCCTGAGCAAATTGGGCCTTTTCAGCCATCAACACTGGAAAGGAATACTGTTGGTCAGCGTTGCTGTGCTGATTGTCGCTGTTGCCGGTATCTCGCGAATCTCGGTAAATGACAATCCGGTCAAGTGGTTTGCAGAAAGTCACCAGCTACGGGTCGCCGATAAAATTCTCAATAAGCATTTTGGCGGCACTTACACGGCTTATCTGACATTAACCTCAGAAACTGTTGGGGCTGACAGTAAAATGCTGATTGATGCCGTTGCTCGCAACCTCAGTCAGACTGAGCAGGGCTTTTCCGAAGCAGCAGTTCTGTTTCTCGACGAATTGAAGAACCTCTCTCCTGCCGCCCAGACCGAGCAGACCATGCAGTCGCTTCAACGACTGGCGGCAGATTTTGATCAGCAACACAGTACAGGCTGGCCGGCATTAGCGGATGAATTGGCTTATTTGGACCCGGTCAATCTCACAGTTGTGGAATTGCGGCAACAGCTCCAAGGCAGCGGTCTTTTTGCGC
>CALZLE010000422.1 GCA_945788205.1 uncultured Desulfuromonadales bacterium | reverse complement strand
GGTCGGTATCTTTCAGTGCGCCCAGTTGTTCAAAGACCTGTTGGCGATCACAGACATCAAGCGGAATTATCTGTCTGACCGCATCTCCCAGCTCCTGTTGTAACTTTTCAAGCCGCTCGTTCCGGCGACCGGTGATAATGAGCTGCCAACCTTCCGAGGCAAATTTTCTGGCAGTCGCAGCGCCGAAACCCGAGGTGGCGCCAGTGATCAGAATCGTTTTGGTCATTTGTGATGCTCCTTTTCCGTGAACAAAATCAGTTAAAAATATAGCAGCTAATCTCTTCCGCAGGTATGGGGCGGAAACATTTTCTTGGCGAAATAGTTGCTGACCTGAAGCACTATTTGTTATTGTTAATATTCAGGCAATAATTGGAGAGATATAGATGCGCTTTTTCAAATGGTTACTCTTCGTTTCAATTTTTATATTTCTGGCTGGTTGTGCGGGGCCGCAAACAGCATCGCGGAGCGTTGGCAAGTCGGTGCCTTTGACGAGAGTGTCGCCAGCCGAAAAGACAACACCGGCAGTATCAACCGTCATCGGTACTGCGCGAAAAATGCTTGGTGCGCCTTATCGTTTCGGTGGTGCAACACCCAGCGGTTTCGATTGCAGCGGTCTGGTCAGTTATGTTTACCGCAGTGCCGGCATCAGAGTGCCGCGCTCTTCGAATGAACAATTTCGTCAGTCGGCACCGGTCTCGTTGCAGAATCTACGGCCTGGTGATCTGCTGTTTTTCCGGCTCAGTCCGCCGAAGGTCTCACACGTTGGGATATACGATCGTGACGGTCGCTTTATTCACGCCCCATCGTCGGGAAAGCGGGTCAGCTATGCTTCTCTCGACAATCCCTATTGGAAAGAACATCTGGTCGCTGCAGGTCGATTCTAGTCAAGACTGACCCAAAGCCACATCGAGCAGCATCATCACCAAGAAATCGAACATACTGGTCTTCTGACCTGTCAAAGTCGCTATGTTGCCGCCGAAATTTGTATGCGGATTGATTTAATGGTGGACCGGTTTTTGCTGGAGCAGAACGGGCAAAACATCTGTTAAAAAAATCCCGACAGTGTTGACAATGTCTCAGCCGACGGTATATTTTTGGCATCATTGATTTCATTAAATTTTTTGTTTAAAGGAGGCAGTATGAAGCGTTTGGTTTTTGCCCTTCTCATTGTTATTCCCTCTCTCTTTTTCGTCGGTTGTGGCGCTAAAAATGCTGCGAACGAGGCTGCTTCAGAGCCCGTTGAAAAAGTTACAGTGGCTGAAGCGGCTGCAGCAACTGAAGTCGCTGCGGTTGAACCGCCTGAGGTTGTTGCCAGGGAAGAGGTGACTGAAAAACCCCAAATGTTTGAGCCCGGTGCCTTTGAGAGCCCGGAGCGTTGTGCAAACTGTCATCGCGATATTTACGACGACTGGTCGAAGTCGATGCACGCTAACGCCTGGACCGATGAGTGGTATCAGCCGGACTATATGTTGGCCCATGAAGAAACCGATGGTGCGACCGACACCCTCTGTGGTGCCTGTCATGCACCGCTCGCAGCACGGACCGGGCTACTGCCGCCCGCCGATGGCAGCAAATTTGATGAAAGATCGCGGCGCGGAATTTCCTGTGACTTCTGTCACACCGTTTCTGGCATCGCGCAGATGTCCAACATGGGACACATTTCGGAGCCGGGAAATGTGAAATTTGGTCCCCGCGGCGATGGCCGCTCGCTTTATCACGAAGTTAAAAACGTGAATCTCCATTCCGAATCAAAATTCTGCGGTTCCTGTCACATGGTCATCCATCCCGCCACCGGAACCTATATCATCGATACCTGGGATGATTGGAAAAACAACGAATATGGCAAGCAGGATATCAGTTGTCAGGATTGTCACATGACCCCCACCCCCGGCATCAGCAAAACTCCCGGCCGGGCATCTTTGATGGGTAAGCATCGTGACAACGTCGCCTTCCACGGTTTTATCGGTGGCAGCTCTTATGTTCAAGATGAGCTGGGCAACGCCGAGCAGGCGGAAATGTCGCGGGAATTCTTGCGCTCCGCAGCTGAGGTCAAACTTGCCGAACAGGTAACAGCAGACGGAACTCTTGAGTTGACGGTCGACGTGCACAATGTCGGTGCCGGACACAAAATTCCCACCGGCACCACCTATATCCGCATTATGTGGTTACAGGTTGAAGTGGCTGACGAGACAGGGAAGGTCGTTTACAGCTCCGGCCAGGTTGATGACAAAAACCATGTTGATCCGGACGCCGTCTTTTTCCGCGTGCTGTTCCGTGACGCTGAGGGCAACTTGACCGGCAAAAGCTGGCGTGCCCACGGGATCGGTTACGATCGCCGGATTCCCGCCAAGGGGATGGACAGCGAAACTTATAAAATCCCGTTGCCTGCTAAAGGCGAGTATCAGGTCAACACACGGCTGATGTACCGCTCCATGACTCAGGAGTCGTTGGATGAAATTCTCAAGCGGACCGGTGAAAAACGGCCGCCGGTTGTCAGCGTCGAGATGGCTGCAGCAAAAACCAAGGTCATGTTCTAGTTTTCGCTGATTTTTTAGAACAAACAAAAAGAGGGCGCAACTCACGGAGAGTTCGCCCTCTTTTTTATGGAGAATAATCGGTTTATTTCATCAGGTACTTGCCGACCCAGTTTTTGGAAAACTGATAAGCGGTCCGACCGCAACGTTTGCTCTTTTGCTGACTCCATTTAATCGCCGCATGTTGCAGATCATCAGACCAGGGGATGGGCCGGCCGAGCTGTTTGCTCCAACGTTCAACGCAGAGCTTAACCGCTTCGAGATAGCGCTCTTGAGAGAAAACGTGGAAAGGAATCCAGAGTCCGAACCGGTCGGAGAGAGAACTTTTCTCCTCCTGGATTTCACTCTGCTGCAGCTCACCTTTTACGTACTTTCCGCCAAGATGATCGCCGTCATATTCGGGTAACAGGTAGCGGCGGTTGGAGGTGACGTAAATCAGTACATTCTGCGGGGCTGAATAGACTGAGCCGTCCAATGCACTTTTGAGCATCTTGTAAGCCAACTCGCCGGTTTCGAAGGTCAGGTCATCGCAAAGCAGAATAAAGCGATAGGGCTGGTCTTCGATGGCGGAAAAAATTTCCGACAGGTAGATCAAATCCTCTTTTTCTACCTGGATAATCCGCATCCCCTGATCGCCATATTCGTTAAGCAGCGCTTTGACGATGGAAGACTTGCCAGTGCCGCGCGAGCCCCACAAAAGAGCGTTGTTGGCTGGCAGCCCCTGCAGGAACTGTTTGGTGTTATTAACCATAACCTCTTTTTGTTCTTCAACGCCGAGCAGTTCTTCCAAGCGGGTATTGTCGGTCACTTTAACCGGCTCCAGGTAGCCGGAAAAGGAATGCCGGCGCCAGTTGGCGGCGTGACATTCGGACCAGTCGATCGGTTTGCTGGCCCGTGGCAGCAGCATCTCCACAGAACCGAGGACACGCTCCAGTTGAGCAACGACTTCCGGTTTCAGATTCATCATCTTTTTGTTCTCTCTTTCGTAACACAAATATATTGACCGACTTCAAAGGCCGGAAAATGCGCAAGGAACATTGTCTGGCGAAGGGAGTTTCTACGCATAGGGCGGGAACTGCCTCGAATGATTCATGCTCTTTTCAGCGACGATTTGTATACGTCAGAATGGCGGTCGCTGTCAAATTTATGGGCGGATTTGAAGGTTTCGATAAGAAAAGGCAAAAAGCACTCTGCACCTTGTTAGTGAATTTTGTGGGTTCAAAATTCCTCAGGGTATGCGCGAACTCTTTTGATATGACTTTTGAGATTCGGATCAATGAGTAGTTGTCGAGTTGGACCTATTGTTGCCAAAGCTCAAAGATATTCAAAATTTTGCAAAAGCGAATACCTCCGGAATTTCCAGAGGCATTCGTCATGAAACTTACGATATTTGAGAACGTTTTTTTGTCGCAAACCATATTTCGGTGACATCCTTGATCTCTCCGGCGCTCTGCAACAATTTTCGAAATCGAACCTCATCAGGAAAGCCCCCGATCAGGTCTATGGATTAGTTAAGCCTTCCGAAGCACCATCCAACTTCTGCCGCAGGGGGCTAAGCAATATAAG
>CALZLE010000421.1 GCA_945788205.1 uncultured Desulfuromonadales bacterium | reverse complement strand
GATGCAGACGAATTCCATACCGATCTGTTTGTTGTCATGTTCTCGTAACATGTGAACATTTTACAGGAATTCAGAACGTAAAAACACAAAATCCCCGCCGAAGGCGAGGACTTTGTCAACAGTCTGAGCCCTCTCAGTTTGAGAGGGCTTTTGATGTGGCAAAGTGGTCCTTAGTGCTTAGTGACCTTCTTCAATCATGAAGCTGCCATCAGCATTAATGGTGATAGTGGAGTCCAAGTACTGCAGGTTGTTTTTGTTGACGTAGTCTGATTCGCCTAAAATCGCATAGTAGGAACCACCAGCGCGACCACCGGTTGCACAGTGCAGAACAACGCGACCTTCATTAGGCAGTTTGGCGACAGATTCTTTGGCTTTGAAGATAAAATCTTCGTCGAAGACATGGATTGAACCGGGGATATGGCCCGCAGCATAGTCTTCAGCTGAGCGGGTATCAACAATGGTCACTTTACCAGCGGCGACCAGCTCCTTAAATTCCTTAGGTGAGATTGCTTCCGGGAGAGCATTGGTCGCGACTTTTTTCTTCTTCACGCCACTTGCTTCGTTGCCCCACAGAGGCAAGCCAGTTTTTTTCCATGCAGGTTGCCCGGCGGCATAAACAGCAACTTTTTTGTAACCCATGCCGAGAGCCATTTTCGCATTTTGGTGGCTCAGTTTGCACTTATAGCCGCCACAGTAGAATACCAGAGGAACGCTCTTGTCGTTTGGCAGCAGGCCCTTTTTTAGTTCAAATTCAGCTTTTGGCAAAGCGATAGCTGTTGGGATAAAGGATTTCTGATATTTGACGGATGGGCGTGCATCAACCAGAACATAAGGTTTCTGACTTGGTTTCATGACCAGTTTTTCGAGTCCCTTGGTTTCCATTTCAACATAATTGCCGGCTTTAACCCAACCGGGCTGACCTTCGTACCAGACTTTTACGTTCTTGAAGCCATTTTTCAAGGCGATTTTCGCAGAAGCGGGACTCAGTCCGCAGTGCAGCCCACCACAATAGAAAATCAGAGTTTTGTCTTTCGACAGTTTATCGAGGTTCTTAGAGAGCATCGGTTTAGGGATGCTGATAGCACCAGGAACGTGGCCCCCTTCATACTTGTTAGCTGGACGAGCATCGATGATCTGGAAGTTTTTGTTTTTCTCCAGGGTCTCTACGACCAAGGGGGCATCGCCAAACTCCTTGGCAAACAGAGCCATGACCTCTTGTGTGGTGATCCGCAGTTTAGGATCCTGAGGTACATTTTTCTTCACTGGTGCGGCAGCTTTGTCAGTTACTGGTGCTTTTGGTGCGGTTGTCTGACAGCCGGTCACCAAGAAGGTCGCGGCTAGAATTGCTACGAGCAATAGTGTTAATTTCTTCATGCCAGATCATCTCCTAAATATAGGGTTAAAAAGACCGTTAAACGGTCAGTCATTAGTCTTGGCAAATATAACATATCTTTGTGTAGATCCCAGTATTTTTATTTGCCGCCATTAATTGTTTTATTATTAATGTAAGGGAGACTTAGGGCTGTGGAGGCTGTGTTTTTAACCGTCTGTTATTGAATGGTTTTGTCGGAAGGTTTATTGGTCAGCGCGGCGCTATTGGGGGGGCTTATTCGAATTTTTTTTGTATGTTGCTGGCCTGTTCAGAGGATAATCGAGACGATTTTTCTGCTAACGTCGCCGTTTGTTTTCCGAGTAATTTATAGAGATTGATGTTGCTGGTTGGTAAATTTTTCAACGCTGCAAGATGGAGGGCAACAGTCTCTTCATCTCCGCGCACAATTGGCCCGGTGAGACCTGCTTCTGGGCCCAGCTTTGACACGTTGTCGAGAGTGGCTTGGACCAGAGGGAGTAACAACGGGATTGCTTGATCCGGTTCGATACCACATTCAACCAGCAGATCAGTTGCGGTTGCTTGCAATGTAACGAGGAAATTCGATGCGATACAGGCGCTTGCGTGGTAAAGCGCTTTCTTCTCTGAGGCCATTCGAAATGGTCGGCCGCCTAAAGCCTCTATCAGCTCAATCCCCAGAGGAAGGCTCTGCTCGTCACCTTCCAGTGCGCAAGGACAGTCGATTAAGTGCTCGCAGGCCATCTGCCGGTCAGCAAAGGGGAGCAGGGGATGGATCGACAAGGTTGCGACTTGTTGGTTTCCCATTCGCATGATACTCGCAGTGTGTAAGCCGCTGAAGTGAACCAGAGTTTTCCCTGCGAGCGAATCGAGTTGTTCGGAGAGCTTTTTTGCCAAGCTTGAAATAGAGTCATCCGGGACTGCCAGTAGAATGATTGTCGCGTCACCGGTCGCTGTTGGCTCTGTACTCGCCAGTTTGCCGGGGCAGCCGATAAATCGACAGCTATCTGCCGTTCGATCGAGGTCGCGACCGATGACTGCTGATATCGGGTACCCGGCCAACAGTAGTTTTCGGGCGGTCGCAGAGCCGACTTTGCCCGGTCCGATCAGGGCGATCTTCGGTTTCATGCGACGGTCGCCCGGAGTGTTCCAACCTGTTCGATTTCGCCATACAGTTCATCACCACTCTGAATCCGACTGACCCCGGCAGGTGTTCCGGTAAGTAAGATGTCGCCCGGTTCCAGAGTATAGAATTGGGACATTTCAGCGATGACCTCTTCTATCGATCGCATCATTTGGGCTGTTGTGCCATCTTGTCGGAGTTCTCCGTTGACGGTGAGTTTAATGCCGATTGCATTTGGATTGTCGACCTGATCCGCCGCAACAAAATCTGAAAGCGGACAGGAGGTGTCAAACCCTTTCGCGATTTCCCAAGGCATCCCTTTTTCTTTTAGTTCGTTCTGCAGATCGCGTAACGTCAGGTCGAGAGCGACTCCATAGCCAGCGACATGGTTCAGGGCGTTTTCGGTGGAGATGTTTTTCCCTGCTGTGCCGATCAGGACTGCCAGTTCGAGCTCATGGTGACAATTGTCTGTGTAGCTCGGAAG
>CALZLE010000420.1 GCA_945788205.1 uncultured Desulfuromonadales bacterium | reverse complement strand
CCGGCAAAATAAACGGCATATCACACCCGACGACAAAGACCTTTTCCGTCCGGGCATGCGCCAGCCCGGAATGGATATCTACTATGCCCAAGGTTCTTTAGCCGGTATCCATTCCGGGCTGGCGCATGCCCGGACGGAAAAGGTCTTTGTCGTCGGGTGTGATATGCCGTTTATTTTGCCGGCTCTGGTGCAGCAGATCTGTTCTCATGCCGCGGATGGCGATCTGGTGATCCCGCATACCAGTACCGGGCATGAACCTTTGCATGCGCTCTACAGCAAAGGTTGTTTGCCGGCGATGGAGCGGGTTCTCGACGCCGGGTTGAAGCGAATCGCACTTTTCTTTGATCGGGTAACGCTGGTAGAATTGTCCGCAGCTGTGGTCCAGCAGTATGATCCGCAGGAGCAGAGTTTCCAGAACATCAACACGCCGGAGGATTATTTCCGCCTGCGTGGTACACTGATTGAAACAGACGAAATTGAACCGCAGCAGCAACGCGGCAACCAAAACAAATAAATATTGGCTCTCCGAACCGTCCCACCTAACAGGGTTTCCTTATGGTGGTCGGTCGATGGGTTTGGCTGGAAACGGCCGAGCCTCCCGTTTGGAAAGGGGAACCTGATACAGATCACAGCTGCAAGCTTAGTTGCTGTTGTGGTTTTCAGGGCTTCTTCCATCTGGAAGGAGCTTTTTTTGTGGAATCGATTTGATGATGTTGCTCGAACTGAAAAACATAAATCTGCCGCAGGGCGACTTTAATCTGCAAGTTTCGCAACTTGGACTACAGGCCGGACAGTTGTACGTCCTTAAAGGGGAAAACGGTTCAGGGAAGAGCACCTTGTTGCGCCTGCTGGCACTGCTTCAGCAGCCGACGGCGGGGGATGTGATCTTCGCAGGTCTTTCCGTTGCCTGGCGCGGGCGGACACTGAAACAGTTGCGGCAGCGGATCACCCTCTTGGAACAAAGTCCGCTGTTGTTTTCCGGGAGCGTTGAAAAAAACCTCGCTTTCGGTTTGAAACTACGCGGAATCAGTGGTTGTGACTTGCAGCAGCGGATCGATCAAACTCTGGAGATCGTTGGTTTGAACGGGTTTCAAAAGCGGTTAGCCAGAGAACTCTCTGGTGGAGAGATTCGGCGAGTTGCATTGGCCCGCGCTCTTTGCCTGCAGCCACAAATGCTGCTGCTTGATGAGCCGACCGCAAACCTGGATGTTGGTCAGGTGGCAGCGCTGGAGCGTTTTTTGGTTCGCTTGCCACAGCAGGGGATGACGGTGGTCATCGCCAGCCACGACAGTGGTCAACCGGAGCGACTCGGCGGCGAAACTATCACTTTGGCCAATGGTCACTTAATCCCGAACGGCAGTGAGTCCCCGGCGGCACCACGCACGCCGGACCTGAAAGTGGTTTGATCACATAAGAGTTCAATTCTCCGAGCCCTCTTGCCTGTCAGCTTTATTGCTGTGGTGAGCTGGCCGTTGGGTGTGGTTGGAAACGGCCGCGCCCCCCGTGTTTGGAAAGGAGACGTACAGCGGCATACTGGGTGCAGCTGTTTACGCCTTTTTTGTGAAAGGCGTTTTTGTTGAGTAGATCAAGGGGAGGAAAAGAAAGATGAAAGCACTGCGCATTTTGGTTCTGTTGAGTTGCCTGGTCATGCTGGCGGGGACCGCCATGGCCGTCGAGCGGTTGCGTTTGGCAACCACAACCTCGACCGAAAACTCCGGTCTGCTGGCCGAGTTGCTGCCGCCGTTCGAAAAGGCTAGCGACTGTAAGGTGGATGTCATTGCCGTCGGGACTGGCAAAGCGATCAAGCTAGGTGAAACCGGTGATGTTGATGTCATTATGGTTCATGCTCGCAGCAAAGAAGATAAGTTCGTCGCCGCTGGCTTCGGTGTTGATCGCCGCGATGTCATGTACAACGATTTTGTTATTCTCGGCCCGGTTAACGATCCAGCGGGAATCAAGGGCGGTAACGATGCAATGGCGGCCATGGGGAAAATCGCTGCCAGTAAAAGCACCTTTGTTTCCCGTGGCGACGATTCCGGGACTCACGCGCGCGAAAAGCAGCTGTGGAAGAAAGCCGAAGTGGCCCCGGCCGGTGATTGGTACCTGGAAGCGGGTCGCGGCATGGGTGAAGTTATTGTGATGGCCAGCGAGCGTCAGGGTTATACTTTGAGCGATCGCGGGACCTACATTGCCTATGCGGAAAAGACCCCGCTGAAGGTGGTCGTCGAAGGCGACAAGGGCTTGTTTAACCCCTATGGTGTCATCATGGTTAACCCGGCCAAGCACAGCCACGTTAAAGTTGATCTGGCCAAGAAGTTTCTCGAATTTTTGGTTTCCGATCAAGCGAAACAGCTGATTACCAGCTTCCGTAAAGGTGGCAAGCAGCTGTTTTACGTTGCCGAATAGGACGCTGGTTTGGGTTACTTGAGTGATTCACTCCTCACAGCAATCGAGCTGATCTTAAGCTTTGATCTGGAGGTTCGGATGACAGTCTGGACCTCCCTTTATACCAGTAGCACTGCGATTGTCATTGCTGCGCTGTTGGGGGTGCCGATCGGTTTGTGGCTTGGGCTCAGCCGATTTCGTGGTCGTCAGCTGGCGATCACTCTGCTCAATACCCTGATGGCGTTGCCCACGGTGGTGGTCGGCCTGTTACTGTTCGGCCTGTTGAGCCGTCAAGGGCCGCTCGGACCGCTTGGCCTGCTGTTTACCCCTTGGGCGATGATCGCCGGGCAGGCGGTGTTGGCAACGCCGATCGTTGCGAATCTGGTCTTGGCAGCGGTCGCCGGGGCCGATAATCGGATCATCAATACGGCGCTGACCCTCGGGGCTTCACAGTTTCAGGCCGCTCTTCAGTTATTGCGGGAAATTCGCTTTGGCGTAATGGCCGCCGTGATCGCCGGTTTCGGCCGGGTTATTGCCGAAGTCGGGGTGGCGATGATGCTCGGTGGCAATATCCGCAACAGCACCCGCACCATGACGACCGCCATTGCGCTGGAAACCAGCAAGGGTGAGTTTGCTTTTGGATTGGCACTGGGAATGGTTTTAATGTCGGTCGCCCTGTTGGTTAACCTCGGGCTGAATGTTTTGCAACAACGTTAAAATAAAAGGAAAAACCGATGCTTTCTTACTATGAAGCCAGAGACTTGATTATCGCCTCAGTGCAACCACTTGCGGTGGAAAAGGTTTCTTTGTTCGATGCCGTCGGGCGCGCCGTTGCCGAAGACATTATCGCTAACCAGCCGCTGCCGCTGTTTGACAACTCGGCGATGGATGGCTATGCGGTGCGTGCCGAGGATTGTGTCTCCGGAACAACCCTGCCACTGAACGGGTATATCCCCGCAGGAGGCAAGCTTGATTGCCAAGTTGGGCCGGGCACTGCGGTGAAAATCATGACCGGCGCGCCGATGCCGCCGGGAGCGGATACCATTGTTCCTTTCGAGGAGACCGAAGAAGCACCGGATAAGGTGACCATTCTGGGGACAGTGAAAAAAGGCGATCACATCCGCTGGAAAGGCGAGGACATCAAACCGGGCGACCGGATTATCGAAGCAGGAACCGTCCTCCGTCCGGCCGAAATCAGCCTGCTTGCCTCCTTTAGCATGTCGATGGTGAAAGTTCATCGTCGGGTCCGGGTGGCAATTCTTTCCACCGGCGACGAGTTGCAGGAGCTGGACGAGCCACCGGTTGAAGGGGGTATTGTCAACAGCAACTCCTGGGCACTGGCTGCTGCGATTCGCGAGATCGGCGCAGAGCCGGTACTGCTCGGGATAGCCCGTGACAACCTTGAAAGCTTGCGTGAAAAGCTGACTCTGGGGCTGCAGGCCGATGTCCTGCTTACCTCTGCCGGAGTTTCTGCCGGGGATCGCGACTATGTTCGTGATGTTCTGGAAGAGCTGGATGTCGAACAGAAGTTCTGGAAAATCAACATCAAGCCAGGCAAGCCGACCGCCTTCGGTATGCGTGGCCCCACACCGGTCTTCTCCCTGCCGGGCAACCCGGTTTCGACGATGATCACTTTTGAAGAATTTGTTCGCCCCGCCCTGCTGAAAATGATGGGTCACAAAACTCTGCACAAGCCACTGTTCAAAGCCAGACTTCAGGAGCCGGTAAAAAAGAAGTACGACCGGCTACAACTGATGCGAGTGGCGGTAGAGCTAAACGAAGCTGGCGAAATGATTATTGCCAGTGCCGGTGATCAGAATACTGGAATTTTGCGCACCATGATTTACGCTCAGGGGATTGCTCTGCTTGCCCCGGATCGAGATTATTACGCTGCTGGCGACAAGCTCGACGTTCATTTGCTCGGTGCCGCAACAGCGTTGGGGTACTAGCGGATGGAGAACACATTGCCCCCAGCGGTTTCTTTTATCGCCCGTTCCGGTACCGGGAAAACGACTTTGCTGACCGCGCTGATCAGCGAATTTAAAGTCCGGGGCTACAAGGTGGGTGCAATTAAGCATGACGCCCATAAGTTTGAGATCGATCATCCCGGAAAAGATAGCTACCGCTTCACCGAGGCAGGTGCGGACAGCATGCTGATCAGCTCCAGCAGCAAGTTGGCATTCGTCAAGCAACAGCGGCAAACTCCGGAGATTGATGCGCTGGTGCTCGAGTATTTTCCCGATGTCGATATCGTTCTGGTTGAGGGCTTCAAAAAACTCGGTCTGCAGAAAATAGAAGTTCATCGCCAGGAGCATGGAAAGGCGCTGATTTGTCGCGGTGAGAATCACGACCCTGCCCTGTTGGCAGTCGCTACCGACACAGAATTGCAGGTAGATGTTCCACAGCTCGACCTGAACGAGCCGTCGGAAATCGTCGATTTTTTGGTTGCCAAACTTCTGGTGAAAAGTTAATATCGACAAATATTGATAAAGCAATGGAGGCAGCTAGCGTTCTGGTGATGCTCACGGTCTTCAAAACCGATGTGGGGCGTATCCCGTCCCGGGTGGGTTCGATTCCCATCTGCCTGATTTTACTGGGCCGCGTGTGATGCTAGTCCCCTATCTCGCTCTTCTTACGCTGTTCTACTCGTAAAAATTCCTCTGAAGGTTTGTCCAGACTGTTGCCACTTATGGCAGCCCAAAGGACGGCCTCATGGCTCACACCACACACCTGTATAAAGTTCGAGATACGTACTATTTCAGAGTGAGGATCCCGAAAGACCTCAAGCACTGGTTTGGTCGTGAT
>CALZLE010000419.1 GCA_945788205.1 uncultured Desulfuromonadales bacterium | reverse complement strand
GTTATTCCCTTTCCGGCATTTGCGAAGTGGTCACAAATCCTGAGCAACCGATTAACAGAGATGTCTGTTGGGACGGTGAAAAGTGGGTCTTTTCTACCTTACCGGTCTTTATCAACGCCGCCACAACCCCACGATTAAGAGACTTTACCGCACTGCTGCGATAAAGCGAGCAAAACAACTGCCGGGCAACAAAATCAATTCTGCTGTCCGGCGGCCCCGGAAAACGCCCCCAAGCCGACCAAACTACATCGTCAAACCTGCTCCGCCAACCTGCCTTTCACCTTGGCTAAATAGTTACGGGTTTCCTGCGGCATTTGCTCAAGCCCTTTGCGATCAACGTTCCCCTGCCCCCAGTTGTAAGCTGCCAAAGCTTTGTCGAGGTCGCCATCATACTTGTCGAGCATCTGCTTCAGATATCTGCTGCCGCCGAGGAGATTCTGCTCCGGATCGAAACTATCTTGCACACCGAGCTCCTGCGCGGTTGCCGGCATCAGTTGCATCAACCCCTGGGCCCCAACCGGGGAGATGGCATCCGGTTTAAAATTACTTTCCGCAGCCACCACCGAACGGATCAGCTCCGGCGCGAGACTGACCTTTTCGGCGACCTGATCGATCATCTTCTCTATCTCTTTACGACCCGTCGCTACTGACGCAGTGACACTCAACTCGCGGTGCTGATAAATGGCTTCAATGTTCTGCTGTGAAGCAGGAACCGATTTCGACAAACTCGCAATAGTGTTGAAACGCGAAAAAACATCTTCGCCCTGTTCCGCTTCGCTGGAGAAGAGTCCCTGCAGCAAGTGCAGTTGCGCCCGCTGAAGCAAAGCCTGAGCTTCGGCAACAATCTGTTGCCTCTGCTGTGACGGTAACTTTGCCGCATTGAGAGCCTGATCAAATTGAGTTTCACCCTGCTTCGTCCCAATTTTTTGGGCTTTGGCCGGCGGCATTAGGGCTGTGAGATTCAAGGGATCGATACTCATAACTCTACTTTCTCCCTGTCAAAATAACGACAACTGGAACGAAACTTGTTGATTTTGCAAAAACCGGTCCGACTGACAGTGATGACGGCTCGAAGACTTGCCTTTTCTACGCATTCTTCGACATAATGCCGTTCACAAAAAAACAGGGGTATTGGTAGTGGCAAAGAAGACAGCGGCAACTTTTCAACGGATTAAAAAACTAACCGGTAAAGCGATCGGCGATTTCAATCTGATCGAGGACGGAGACCGGATTGCAGTCGGTGTCTCAGGAGGCAAAGATTCCTACACCCTGCTGCATATTTTAGAAGCGTTACGCAAGAAAGCGCCGGTTAAGTTTGAGTTGATTGCCATCAATGTCGATTCCGGCTTTCCCGGCTACCGCAAAGAGGTGATCGAACAACACCTGCGCGAATATCAATTTGAGTATCGAATGGCAGCGGCTGACTGCTTTCAGATCATCGAAGAAAAACGCCGGCCCGGCTCTTCTTACTGTGCCTTCTGTGCCCGGTTACGTCGGGGGGTTCTTTACACGCAAGCAGAACAGTTGAGATGCAACAAGCTGGCCCTGGGTCATCATCTGGATGACTTTATTGAGACTTCGCTGCTCAATCAATTTTATGCCGGTACGCTGGCCGCCATGAACCCTAAACTGCTGGCAGACAACGGCAAACAGACCCTGATTCGGCCACTGGTCTATGTTGAAGAGTCTGATATCATTGAATACAGTGGTGAACAGCAGTATCCGATCATCTGTTGTTCCTGCCCGGTCGCTGGGCTTGAAGATCAAAAGCGGCAGCGGATGAAACAGTTGATCAAAGATCTTTCGCTGGAGATTCCGCAAATCCGCAACAGTATGATCAGCTCACTCGGAAACGTGCACCCGCGCCATTTGCTTGACCAGAGCTTGATTCCTGCGGATAAAGAGGCGTGAAAAACGAAACAGCGAGGACAGATGGAAAAAACAGGCAAAAGCAGACTTGACGAAGAGCTTGATCTGGCCTGCCAGGTTCAACAGCTGTTGTTTCCGCCCAGCTCACCGATTTGCAGTTGGTGCTGCACTGGCGTTAAAAATCGCATGGCTCGCAAATTGGGCGGCGACTATTTCGATTTTATCACCATGCCTGACCAGTGTCAGAGTCTGTTCATCGGCGATGTCACCGGGCACGGTTTCCACGCTTCGGTCATCATGTCACTGATCTACGGCTACATTCACCGCTCGACTATCGGCGAATGTAGCCCCTGTGAAATTGCCAAAGGGGTGAATAGTTTTCTCGCAACGTTTGCCCATCGAACCCGGAAGCTGGACCACTTTTTTTCCACCACCCTGTTTTTTGCCATCATCGATCCACGCAGTTTGAAGATGCACTATGTCAACTGCGGGCACACGCCACCACTGGCCAAACAGCAGGATAAAATTCTCGCACTGCCGACCAGCGGTCCACCTCTCGGGTTTTTTGCCGAACCCGATATTGATGTTCATGAATTTCAATTCAACCCGGGAGATCGTTTACTCCTCTGTACCGATGGCATGATTGAAGCAAAAAACCAGACAGGTGAAATGTTCGGGACACAGCGTTTAATCGAAAAACTAAAACAGGGGGGAGGGGATCATATCGAATTCCTCGAAGAGCTGTTCGGGCAGCTCGACAAATTCTGTGGTGGTCAAGAAAATGAAGACGATATGACAGCTATTCTACTCGATTTCAATCGGCCCTTCTCAGCCTACTAAGGTAAACTTAGCGGTTTCGAGAAGGGTTAATCTTCTTTGTGCATAAACTTCTTCAGCAGGCCTTTCGACTGCGTGCTCTGCTCACGTCGTAAATTGATCAAGCGGAGCTCACGTAAAGCCTCGGTGCAATCGGGATTGGCCTGAACAGCCATTTCAAACGATTTTTCCGATTGCCGGTCTTTCCCTTGCAGATGATAAATATGCCCCAAATACAGATGCGTTATATCGAGGCTAGGGTTCAACTCGCGCGACGCGACCAACACTTCAAGGGCCTGGTTCTGTGCGGCCGGTTTTTCCGGGCTCGCCTTAAACACAGCCCACGCAAAGTGAGTCAAATACTCGGGTTCTTCAGGACTCAGCTCTATCGCCCGCTGGAGAGGCTTAATCGCAGCATTGAAACGGCGAATATTGAGGAGTGTACGCCCTTCCTGATAAGCGGTTTCGGCCTCAATCACCTCATTGATATTAATCGTCTTCTTCGGGCCGTTAACCAGTTCGTCCAGATAATCAGAGCAGGATTTTGGATCGCTCAGAACCGTGTAGGCCTGGGTGACATATTGGAACATTTCATTGATTTTAGTGCTCATCTCCTTCGACAAGCCACTCCCGAGAAACCGATCCGGGTGATATTCCTTCGCCAGTTTATAGTACGCTCGGCGAACTTCGGAGCTGCCACACTGGCGGGCAATCCCAAGAGCTTCAAAATAGTCAGATTCCATTACGCGCTGATAATCATCGAGAATTTTACGCCGCAGCTGTTCGTCAACTGGCTGAGCTACGTCTCGGCCCGGGATTTCAGCCCCTTCAACCTGTTCGGAGATCTCACTGGTTTCCAGCAATTCAGAGATCAATAAAGCCGTCAAAACCTGCTGAACCTCGCGACGGGCCAACGGGTGCTGCTCGAGAATTTCACCGACCGTCGCCGCACCAAGACAGTTGGCAAAAATTTCTTCGCCACGACGATTCAACTCAATATCCTGAAAGCGATACTTAAACTCCGAGCTCTGCTTCAGGTAAAGATGGCGCAGGGGCTGCAAATACTCATCAAGTTGCTTTTGTGACCAATAGCCTTTGACACCCTTCATAATTAAAGACGCCGGAGAAATCGTGATAGTCGTCACATTTTTCTTAAAATCTTTACCGGCAACAAACTGGCTGGTTCCATCCTGCCATTTAAATGTCGAGAGCAGCTTTTCCATCACCTGATGCATCAGCGCATCATGCAGCCCTTGTGGAGTCAGCAGACCCATCTCAATCAGCACAGTGCCTTGTAACCGCCCAGATTCCTTGCTTCGCTCAACGGAGGCATCACAATCGACCTGAGTAATAACTCCGTTTTTAATCAGCATTCGACCAAGGCATTCGCTGAGAACATTCGAACGCGCAAAGACGGGATAACCATCTTTGACATAAATGATTTTCTTCGCTTCACCACGTTGCAGATGCAGCAACCCGGTCGCTTTATCACTGTATAGCTGATGCAGCAGCTGAGGAACACTACACTCCTCAATCGGAATGATCTGACTGCCCGATTCTTTCTCCTGTTTTTCCGGCGCCAGCAAGTTTTCAAGCAGGCTGTAAAGAGCGGGAACCTTGAACGGCTTCAAAAGAAATTCATCCGGACCGTAATCTGCTTTGGCCTGATCAATTTGAGCCGGACTATGAAACATGGAGGTAATCATAACGACCTTCATGTCTTTGGTTTTTTCGTGTTTGCGGATTGCGCTGCAGACGGCGGGTCCGGAGATTTCCGGCATATTGATATCTATCAGCACCAGATCATATTGATCAGCTAACAGTTTTTGCAATCCGACCGCACCACGATCAACGGTTTCAACCTGATAACCACCAGCGGTCAGAGATCTTTCCAAATGGGACCTCAACCCCTGATCATCATCGATGACCATTACTTTTGCTCCGCTTTCAGACATTCTGACTGACCTCCAACCCCTGCTGTGGGTTCAGGTAATTTTCAAACAATCGCCGGATTCCCTCGGTGATTGCGTGGTATTCTTCCAGAAACTCTTTTTCTGCGGCAAGCCCTTTTTTCCCGTAACCCAAACCACGGGTCATTTTTCGTAAACTCTTCTGATCGCTAGACATCTCGTTAATCGATTGATCGTGCAATAGTCGCAGCTTGTTTTCCAAACGCCGTAAAAATTTATAGCCATTGATCAGCTGTTCGGCCTCAGCCGCATGCAGGATATCATTCTGCGCCAGAACTTTGAGTATTTCCAAGGTGTTCTGCTGCCAT
>CALZLE010000418.1 GCA_945788205.1 uncultured Desulfuromonadales bacterium | reverse complement strand
GCCCGGTCGTTAATCGGGCTGTTCGCGATGCGAAAATCATTTATTGTTCCAAACTGCTCCTGACTTGATCGAGGTAATCAGTGCCGATTTTCTTTCCCCACGCTTGATAGACAGGTTCCGCCATGGCGATCATCTGCTGCTTTTCGTCTGCTGTTAGAGAGTGGAACGTTACGCCGGCTACCTTAGCCGCCGCAATTTGCTCTTGTTGCTGATTTATGGTCGCCACGCGAGCTTTGGCGCTCTCTTCAATCACCACTTCGGTCAGAATCTGCTGTAGGTCTGCAGGGAGTTTGTTGAACCAACGCCGGTTGACCAAGTGAACAAACAACCCCTGTGCGTAATTGATTTGGGTGAAGTGCTTGGCGATGGTGAATTTCTTTGTCACGTTGCAGACGATCGGGGTGTGGTCGAGTCCGGAAATGACACCGGTCTGCAGTGCTTGAGGGACGTCGGGCCAGGGCAGAACAGTAAATTTTAGTCCCCAGGATTTGTAGATATCGGTATTGACCGGTGCTTGCGCGATGCGAAAGTTGACCCGTTTGGCGTCGATCAAGTTATCGATCGGTTCTTTCGTTGCCCAGCCGTAAGTACCGTAACCGGTGATGTCGAGCACCATCAAACCATTACGCAGAGCAGAGGTCTTATATTCGTCCCAAAGTTCTGGAGTGTTGCGGAAGGTTTCCAGCTTGTCGAAGGTGTCGACGACAAACGGAAGGTTCACCAGCCCAAGCTTGTTGGACACGTTAGCTGCAGCGACTGAGGAGCAGAGCATGCCCTGAATGGCACCGAGTTTCAGTTTGTTGATGACGTCTTTTTCGCCGCCAAGTTGTGAAAGCGGGCGAAAATCGACGTAAAGACGTCCGTTGCTCTTTTCCCAAACCCGGTCGCGAATTTTGTAGCCAACCCCGATTCCTGCAATTCCGGGATGTGCGACGTTTGAGAGCAGATAGGTGTATTCAGCGCCAGAAGGATCGAAGTTTGGTTGCCACGCTGCCAACGCATCGCTATTTGCTGTCGCGGCAGCTGAGAACAACAGTAACCCTGCGAGGGTCAAGATGAAGGTTGTGAGAGTTTGTTTTAGCATAATTGCTCCAGGTCGCGATGTTTGTCTGTATTGTATAGATAAAATCGATCAGTTTTGTTGGTCGCGGAAAACGCTTTGCCTTGGTTTTGAGCAAGTTCTACAGTAGTCTTGCTGAAATATCTAATTGAACATTTCGCAGGGAGCGTTCGATAAAATCGAACGTAGATGAATGGAACTTTACCGTTTGAAAAGTTTTCTCTCGATTGTCGGGACTGGTAATTTAACGCGTTCTGCTGAGCAATTGCATGTTAGTCAGTCGGCTCTTTCCAGCCAGATCAAACAGCTGGAGGATGAGCTTGGGTTTCCGCTTTTTGTCCGGTCGCCACGCGGGATGCAGTTAAGTGATGCCGGGCGAGAGCTGCTGCCTTTTGTCGATACATTACTCGAAGCAGAAGAGAAGTTGATGCAGAAGGCCGACGTTCTGTCTCATGGTGGCGGGGAGGCGTTGCATGTCGGGCTGAATGCCGATCCTGGCTTTTTGCGTGCAGGTGCGATCAACCGGCGGTTACAGCAGCTGTATAACGAAATGAATGTCATTTTTCTTGCCAGTCAGACAACCCGCGCCGCACAGATGCTTCGCCAGGGGCAGCTCGATCTGACGTTTCTTTATGGTACGGTCGCGGATCCGGATATCCGCTCTCAGAAATTGGCAGATATTCGCTTTTGCGTTGTCATTCCAAATAACTTACTGGCTCCTAAGCAGGAACTCGACTGGCAAGATGTTGCCGCTTTGCCGTGGATTTGGGTCGAGCAAGGGTCTCCACCCTACGATGCGTTGTTGCAGGAGTTTTCCCGTTATCGATTGTTGCCACAGCAGCAGGTGAAGACAGTTGATGAATATATCGTCAAGGAATTGGTGCTGGACGGTCAAGGGGTTGCGATTATGCGTGAGGATGAGGCGCGACCGATGGTTGATACCTGCCAGGTAATAATCTGGCAAAAAGGTTGGCTCACTCTGCCACTCAGTTTGGCCTGGGCTGCGCGTGATGAAGAAAAGCTACAGGTACGTACGGCTCGGGAGGTTATTAATTATTTATGGCGACCGTTACCGCCGACCGGCCCTGATGGTGGAGAATTTAGCTATTAGATTTATTTGGTTGTTCGACGATTCAGCTCGTTTCTACCGGAGCTTTACTCGTAAGGAGAGAATAAAAGTGTCCGACACCACGCACTGACTTGATTCTCTCCGATCCATCAGCGTGACAGGAGAGTTTTTTTCGCAGGCGACTGATGTGGACGTCGATGCTGCGGTCGTAAGGGTTATGATGGCGCCCTTGGACGTGGCGGACCAGCTCTTCACGAGGGATGACTTGCCCGGCATTGGAGAGCAGAACTTTGAGCAGGGTGAACTCTGCCCCGGTCAAAGAAATTTCATTCTCTCCCCGATAGACCCGTTGGGAACCCGGAGTCAGTCGGAGGTCGCCGACTGTCAGGGTTTCAAGTTTTTTGGGTGGAGAGTTTGATTCGCCACAGCGACGTAAAATCGTATTGATGCGAGCCAGCAATTCCTGCAGGTTGAAAGGCTTGTTCAGGTAGTCATCGGCACCCAGTTGCAGGCCTTTGATCCGGTCTTCATCTTCATCGCAGATTGTCAGCATCAGAACGGGGATGTTGGAATGTTCTCTGAGCTTGCGGAGGATTTCAAACCCATCCATGCCGGGGAGTTTAACATCCAGAATGATAAATTCGTGCTCTCCCGAAAGGCTTCGCTCTAAGCCTGCAACACCGTCATGTACAGTCTCAACCTGAAACCCTTCAGGGCCTAGATAATCGCGGAGTAGGTTGCAAATTTCCGGACCATCATCAATAACTAATATATGCATGTCCCTCCCCGTTGTTACTGATACTCCTAAGTGTACAGTCTTGCGCATTTATGCAAAACGTCAACTGTAAAATAATTAGATTGCCTGATCTTTGGTTTGCGGTTCTCTTCGCGTCAGAAGGTCACAAGGATCAAGCAAGGTCCTGTTTGTCGGGACCAGCTTTTCCTGCTCGTCAAGCCAAGTCTCCAGTGCGGCAAGGCTATAAGGTTTGTGGAATACCTTACAGTTGAATTGTTCAGCGGTCTCGCGTTCTTCCCGGCTCCAGTGAGCAGAGAAGATTGCTTTATTTGTTGTTTTGATGTGACACTTTCCCTGTGCCTGTTGTTCCAATAAATCGATTCCCTGCATCAATGGCATACGATTGTCGGTCAGCAGGAAGTCTGCACAACCATTCTGGTTGGGGCATTTAGCGTTGCGGGGGGGGAATAAGTTGCAGAAAGTAACATCGGCAAAACTGAGAACTTCATAGCCTCTGGTTTCGAGGACATCGGTCAGGAGTTCACGACAAAAAGCCATATCATCAATGACGATGGCTCTAAGCTTTTTCTGCATAGTCTCTCCTATCCACGTGCAATTCTAAGTCGATTTCAAAAGAATATATCCCTGATATGCAGCCCACTGTTTGAGTGAAATTCGATCATGTAAAGTTATCTTATTCGATGCGAAAAAGAGCGTTAAGAATTGTTACGTTTTGCGTTGATATTTGTTGTTGACGGGGTGGTTGGCTTTGATAGCCGTTAGGCTTGAGTTTTGTTGCAATAATTAATCGGCTTCTGCAAGAAACAGAAGCCGATTAATTTATTCTGGAGCCGCTGATCGGAGTTGAACCGACTACCTGATCATTACGAGTGAACTGCTCTACCAAATGAGCTACAGCGGCAAAAGAGGTTTGAATATTTACCTCAATTCCCGTGATGAGTCAATCTTGATAGTGATCATTTTAGCCCCCTTCGAGGAGAGCCTAAAGTGATGGCAAAATGGTCGGTGTTGCAGATGTTGGCTAGGGCAGCGAGCTTTGCTAAAATCTTTAGAGTTTCTTGTGCTTTCAAGTGTTTCATTCCTTGAAAATATTGCGCGATGAGCATAGGATAGCCGATCTAGTCAAACTCTAATAATGATAAGTGGGGAGGATCTATGTTTCGAACGATTTCAATGAAGACAATGTTCCTGTTTTCTTTTTTTCTAGTGAGCCTTTTTGTTGTCCAGCCCGCCTTGGCCAAAGATGAGGTTCGGTATACGAAAAACAATATTCACTCACAGACCAGAGATGGAAATACCTACAAGGCCAGCTACGCCAACTACACCGCTCCCGGTGATGGGCATCTGGTTATTCCGGCTGGCAGCAAAATTGTGCTGAAAAAAAAGAATCGCAAAGGCTTCAGATTTACTTTTGCCGATGGCAGCAAAAAAGGTGTATTTGAATATCACGCGCCACGCATGCAGATGAGTATCGATGAGTATCTCGATATAATAACCTCTGCCAAGCCGACGTCACTTTCCGGGCTTTCGAAGGTGGATCTCAAAGGGGTTAAGAGTGGTAAGGCGCTGGTCGGGATGAGCCGTAAAGGTGTTATGGCCGCACTCGGTTATCCTGCCGCCCACAAAACACCTTCGTTGGAATCATCAACCTGGATCTATTGGGCCAATCGTTTCAGGACTGTTGGCGTCGATTTCGATGCCAATGGCAAGGTCAAAAAAGTTAGGTAACACGTACAACAATGCTATTCATTGTCAGGTAGGGTTTTTATGCAGGATCAGAAAATTGCTCTGGTGACCGGAGCAAGCAAGGGCATTGGGGCCGCAATCGCGCGGGAGTTGGCCGCAGATGGATTCCATCTCTGGCTTAACTATCGGAGCGACCACCAGGCTGCAGAGCAGGTCGCGAAAGAGATTACCGACAAGGGTGGGGCGTGTACACTTCTCCCTTTTGACGTGGCCGATGTTGATGCCGTTGCGGTGGCTCTTGAGCCGCTGCTCGAAAATCAGGTTCCTGCGGTGCTGGTCAATAACGCCGGGTTTGCCCGCGATGGCATCATGGCGCTGATGAGCCAGAGCGATTGGGACGATGTCCTGGCTGTTCATCTGGGGGGCTTCTTCAATGTCACCCGTTTGGTCGTGGCGCGGATGCTGAAAAAACGGCGTGGTCGCATCGTTAATATCGTTTCGACATCCGGAGAAACCGGAATGGCCGGGCAGGTTAACTACTCTGCTGCCAAGGCTGGTTTGATCGGTGCGACCCGCTCGCTGGCAGCGGAAGTCGGTCGTCGTAACATCTTGGTGAATGCTGTTTCTCCCGGCTTTATTGCCACAGAAATGCTTGACGATTTACCGAAAGAACAGATTTTGCCGATGATCCCTTTGGGGCGAATCGGTGAGCCTGAAGAGGTTTCCGGCCTCGTCGCTTTTCTCTGTTCCGAACGGGCCAGTTACATCACCGGGCAGGTTTTCGCCGTTAACGGCGGAACCCATTGTTAGTATGAGGGGGACTCGGTTTGTATAGAGTGGCCATTACCGGAATCGGTATTGTTTCCTGTATGGGGAATGACCTGGAGTCTGTCGGCGCTGCGCTGCGCGCGGGGCGCTCCGGAATTATCTCCGATCCGCAGCGGCTCGAGCTTGGTTTTCGCAGCCCACTGACAGGGCAGATTCAAAACTTCGATACCTCGATTCTGTCACGAAAACAGCGTAAAAGCATGCCCGACTTCGCCGTCTGGAGCTACGCATCGGCACAGGCTGCATTAGAGCTGAGCGGGCTGACCGAAGCCGCGATCCAGAATGATCAGACCGGTCTGATTTACGGTTGTGATTCCAGTTGCATTGCAGCGATTGAGCAGGTCGATGCTTTGCGCAAACAGGGAGAAACCAAGGCGATCGGCAGCGGACAGATTTTTCGTTCCATGACCTCCTCGATTACCATGAATCTCAACACCCTGCTCAAAACCAGAGGCGCTAGCTGGTCGTTAAGCTCTGCCTGTTCCAGTGGCGGACACGCTGTTGGCCAAGCAGCTGATTTGATTCGACTTGGACGGCAGGAGCGGATGTTTTGCGGCGGCGCTCAGGAGATCAACTGGCAGTCGATGTGCAGCTTTGATGGCTTGGGGGCTTTTTCTCTGCGGCTCGACGATCCGGCTGCAGCCTGTCGGCCCTTCGATGCGGAGCGTGACGGGCTGGTTCCGAGCGGTGGTGCGGCGACGGTGATTCTGGAGCGTTACGACCTCGCTGAGCAGCGGGGTGCGACGATTCTCGGTGAATTGCTCGGTTACGGGTTTTCATCGGACGGCGCTCAGCTTTCGGTGCCGAGTGAAGATGGTCTGAGCCGAGCGATGCGAATGGCTCTTGAGCAGAGTGGCGTTGCTGCCGGAGAGATCGATTATCTCTGCGCCCACGCGACCTCGACTCCGGCGGGCGACGCGGCAGAAGCTGCCAATATCAGAAAAGTTTTCGGTGGGAAAACACCGCCGATTTCCTCGTTGAAGTCGATGACCGGTCATGAACTCTGGATGTCGGGGGCATCGCAGGTAGTCTACTCGACAATTATGGCACAGCAGAAATTTATCGCCCCGAATATCAACTATCAAACCCCGAGCGAAACAACCGCTGGACTAAACATCATCCGCGAAACGATCCCTCAGGCACCGGAAAAGGTTCTCTGTAATTCTGCCGGTTTCGGCGGAACCAACTCTTCACTCGTTCTCGCTTTTAGCTGATCTCATGTCGTACGATTCCCTTATTATTGGATCCGGCCTTTCTGGGTTGACCTGCGCCCTGTTGTTGGCCCGGAGTGGGCGGCGGGTGCTGGTGTTAGAACAGCATAGTCAGCCAGCGCCGGTGGTCCGTGGTTTTTCCCGTGCGGGGATTCAGTTTGACAGTGGTTTTCATTACGCTGGGGGGCTTGGAGAGGGGGGCGCTTTCCGGCCGCTGTTTCGACACCTTGGTTTGGAGGAGAAGCTCGAACTTTTTCCTTTTGCCGAGCAGCACTTCGACCGCTTGCGAGTCTCAGCCAGTGGAGAAACCTTTTCTCTGCCGGTCGGGTTTGAGAATATCAAGACCGAGTTGGGGCAAAGGTTTCCTGGGGCAAAAAAAGGGTTAGAGCGTTACCTCGACGAAATCGAGAAAAAATGGAGCTGTTTTCCGTATCTTGATTTAAACACCGACATTGCCGATTACGGTATGGAATCGGTGCATGGTGAATCTCTGGCGACGCGATTGCAGGAATTTTCTGCCTATCCTGAGCTGCAGGGCTTGCTCTCGATGCACACTTTTCTCTACGGTGTCGATCCGGCCGAGGCATCAACAACTTTAAATGCCCAGGTCGCCGGATCCTACTATCATTCGACCCACGGAATATCGGGTGGCGGGCAGGCGCTGGTCAAAGCGTTGTTGGAATTGCTAAAAGCGGCTGGCGGGGAAGTTCGCTGTCGTGACGAGGTGGCCGGTCTGTTGACAAAGTCTGGCGCTGTTGCTGGAGTACGATTGGCTGATGGAGAAGAGATTTCTGCGCAAGAAGTTGTTGCGACTTTGAATCCGGCTCTGTTGCCCGAGCTGGTCCCTGCTGGAGTGTTTCGGCCGGCTTATCGGAAACGGCTGCAGAATTTACGGCAAACACCCTCAGCGTATATTTTCTTCGGCAAAAGTTCGCAACCAGTGACGGAGCTGGATCGTTGTAACCTGTTTGTCCAGCCGCAGGCGGGCCCCTTTTCCTACAGCGTCGATCAG
>CALZLE010000417.1 GCA_945788205.1 uncultured Desulfuromonadales bacterium | reverse complement strand
CCGTCAGCGCCGCCGTTTTGAGAGGTCCCTCGTTACCACTTCCGACGCCAAAGCGGGCTTTTGCTTCGTTAAAACTCCCCCCGCCTGCCGGTTCCAGGACCAGAATGGCTCCCCCTTCTCTAAGGAGCGTCCCGGCCTGCGACAAGCTGGACTGCATGTTTGCGATTGGGACATGATGCAGAGAGAGCGTGTAGATGACCAGATCGACCGAGCTGTGTGACAGTTGCGGGATTCCGGCCGGCGCGTGGATAAACTGAACATTTGCTGCAGTGACCTTTGTGCGGGCGTGCTCAATTGCAGCAGCGTCCGGATCTGTTGCGATAACCTGGTGGGCGAACTTTGCCAGATCGCAGGTGACACGCCCCTTGCCGCAGCCAATTTCGAGCACGGTTTTGCCACGCAAGTCGAATTGTGCCTGAATTGCTGCAATCTGCTGATCGGTTGCGTCTTGAATCATCTGCTACTCCTGCGGAGTGAACCTTCCCTATGACTATCGGCTAGCATCATCGATTCCCCCCTGTCAAACTGAAATCGACCGAGACTGTGCAGTCGGTAACAGGTTTGTGGTATGCTCCGCTGCGGAAAAATGACGAAATGAACATAAAGGAAATTCATGACGACGACAGAATTAAAACAGAAACCGGAATTGCTGATGCCGGCCGGGGATTTGGAAAAACTGAAAACCGCGATCCGTTACGGGGCAGATGCTATTTATCTGGGAACCGATGATTTTGGTCTGCGGGCACATGCCGGGAACTTTGATTTTAAGCAGCTGCTTGAGGCGCGCAAGCTAACCCGCGCCGCCGGAGTGGCTATCTATTTAACGCTGAACGCATCGTTGCGACCGGGCGAGTTCTCAGCTCTTGAGGTGTTGTTGGAAAAGCTCAGACCGCTCGAACTGGATGCCTACATCGTTGCCGACCCCGGTGTCTTGACGACGATCAGAAAAGTCGATCCGCAAGCGTCGATTCACATCTCGACCCAGGCCAACAGCTGTAATCCACGGGCGGCGGAGTTCTGGAAGTTGGCAGGTGCGAACCGGCTCAATCTGGCCCGCGAGTTGACGCTGGAGGATATCCGTGGCTTTGCCGGTCAGACCGATATCGAACTGGAGTGTTTTGTTCACGGTGCCATGTGTGTCGCCCACTCCGGGCGCTGCCTGATTTCCGCTGCATTGAACGATCGCAGTGCCAACCGGGGTGATTGTTCCCAGCCGTGTCGCTGGAATTATGAATTGACGGAAAAGACCCGGCCGGATGGCCCGATGGATGTTGAAGAGGATGAGCGTGGCACCTATTTTTTTAACAGCCGCGACCTCTGTCTGATCGATCAGTTGCCCGATTTGATGGCAGCTGGAGTGCACAGTTTCAAAGTCGAAGGGCGGATGAAGAGCCTTTATTATGTTGCTACGGCCGCGCGGGTCTATCGCGATGCCATCGACCGGCTCTGGAATGATCCGACCGACGTTGATCCGGGGTGGCGTGAGGAGCTGGAGAAGGTCAGTCATCGGCCCTACGATACCGGCTTTCTGCTTGGCACCGACGACGCCAAAGTCCATCCGGGTGATACCCACTATATCCGCACCCACGACTTTGTCGGTTTTGTTTGTCGGGATGAACAGGGTCTCTGGGTTGCCGGGCGCAACCGATTTCTGCTCGGGGATGAAATTGAGTTGATTGGACCGCAGATGCGGCAGGAAAAGTTCCACGCAGTCGACATTCGAGATTTTTCCGGAGAACCGTTGCCAGCCGGGCAACCAAATTCCCAGCTACGAATGCCGCTGCCCGATTGGGCCGAAGCTGGCGATTTGCTCCGCCTCAAGCGCCCGGTAACGCCATGAAATTGCTACTGCTCGGAACCTACCTGCTGGTAACCGCTCTTAAGTTTGCCCTTGATTGGCTCAACCTGCGACATCGGCAACAATCTCACCCGGCGCTGCCGGAAGCGTTCGATGGACAGATTGATGAACAGCGGATGGCCCGCAGTGATGCCTATGCCGCGGCGGGAGACAAGCTCGGCTTTATTGAGGATGCCTTCGGTGTGGTCTTGACCCTGCTGTTTCTGTTCGGTGGGATATTCCCTTGGTACGATCAATTGATTGCCGGTTACGCCGAGGGTTTTGTTGCCAACGGACTGCTGTTCTTCGGCCTGTTGCTGCTGGTGCAGATGCTGATCGGTATTCCGTTCTCTCTTTATCGCAACTTTGTTCTGGAGGAACGGTTCGGTTTCAACAAGATGAGTTTCAAACTTTGGTGTACCGATACGCTGAAATCATTATTGATTGGCGGAGTCCTGTTTGTGTTATTGGGAGGCGGCGCTCTCTGGCTGGTTGCCAAAGCTCCACAGAGCTGGTGGCTGTGGGTTTGGGGCTTTTGGGCCGGGATGAGCTTGTTTTTGATGTATCTCTCCCCCTATCTGATCGAGCCGCTGTTCTTCAAGTTTTCGCCGTTGGAGAAAGCGAGTTTGGAGGATGGCGTTCGTGAACTGCTCGATAAGGCCGGAGTCAAAGCGGGGAAGGTTTTGCAGGTGGATGCGTCGCGACGCAGTGGGCACAGCAATGCCTATTTTACCGGGATTGGTAAAGTCAAGCGGGTGGTGCTGTTTGATACTCTGATGGAGCAACTTGAGGATAAGGAACTGCTGGCGGTGTTGGCGCATGAGCTTGGTCACTGGCGCTGCGGGCATATCCGCAAGCGTTTGATCAAGGGGCAACTGGTTGCGCTCGGCAGTTGCTGGTTGGCGTTCACCATATTGAATGCTGACTGGTTGCCGGGGCTGCTCGGACTTGAACAGCTCTCTTTTGCTGGACAGGTGCTGTTGCTTAGCTGGCTTGCTGGGTTGCTCGGGTTTTTCTGGACGCCGATCAGTAGTTGGTGGTCGCGACGTGACGAGCGGCAGGCGGACCAGTTTGCCATCAATCTGGTTGGCAGCGGCCGGGAACTAGCGTCCGGATTAGTGAAGTTGGCGCGGGAGAATTTGAGTAGTTTGTTTCCGCATCCGTTGTATGTGGCGATTTATTATTCGCACCCGGATTTGGTGGGGAGGGTGGTTTGGTTAGGGGAGCAAAAGCCTTCGAAACCTTGAGGGTGATTGGAGTAAACTCGGCGGGTTGCGGCCTGTCAGACGCTTAAGGTCGTTACGCGATCAATCCGGGGCCGTTCACATGCGCTTCGCTTGGACTCACTGCGGACCTCCCGAATCGATCGCTCCACTCCAGCGGAACCCAAAGGGGAGAGGATAGATTCAAAACGAAAAGAAGCTGGCACTGTTGATTTTGTAACGCAGCAGACTGATTGTTTTCAGCTATGCAGAAAAAAATTGGCGCGTCGACCAGGAGGGGGGAAGTCGACGCGCCTAATGTTTGTTGCCTGATTAAGATATTACCGAAACGGTTATCGTTTGGCAAGGGGAAAATGAAAATAGTTTTCAATTGGCTTTAGGGTTATGTTTTAACTGAGCTTTTTTAAGTCAATAAAACGATTGTCGGCATTGACCGTGAGCCGAAAACGGCCTTGGATGCCATTATGGGTCAAGAATGGGCGCAGCCGTGAGGCCGGGAAGCGGAGTCGTTGCCCGCACTCGGAGT
>CALZLE010000416.1 GCA_945788205.1 uncultured Desulfuromonadales bacterium | reverse complement strand
TTGTTAGCGAGCCGTCGGTTGTCGCCGTCAAGACCGGTGCCGCTGGTCAACGCAAGGTTCTGGCTGTCGGGACTGATGCCAAGGAAATGCTGGGTCGGACCCCGGGGAGCATTGTTGCCATCCGTCCAATGAAAGATGGCGTTATTGCGGACTTTGATTACACCGAAGAGATGCTGCGTTACTTTATCCGCAAGGTGCATAACCGTAAAAACTTAGTTCGTCCGCGGATCGTCATCTGTGTTCCATCCGGGATTACCCAGGTTGAGAAACGTGCCGTGCGCGAATCGGCTGAATCTGCTGGTGCTCGCGAAGTATACCTGATCGAAGAGCCGATGGCCGCTGCAATCGGTGCTGGTCTGCCGATCACCGAGGCCTCAGGAAACATGATCGTCGATATCGGTGGCGGGACCACTGAAGTGGCTGTCATCTCTCTGGCTGGAATTGTCTACTCACAGAGTGTACGGATTGGCGGAGATAAGCTGGATGAGGCGATCGTTCAGTACATGAAGCGTAAGTACAATCTGTTGATCGGTGAGCGGACTGCTGAAGCGGTTAAAATCGGCATCGGTAATGTTTACGCGGCGAACGACGAACTAAAGACGATGGAAGTCAAAGGTCGTGACCTGGTCAGCGGGATTCCGAAGACTCTGGAAATTAACTCAGGAGAAATCCGCGAGGCGATGTCGGAACCGATCAACACGATTATCGAAGCAGTAAGAATTACGCTGGAAAGAACTCCGCCGGAGCTTGCGGCAGATATCCTCGATAAAGGGATTGTCCTCGCTGGTGGTGGTGCATATTTGAAGAATCTTGATGTTTTGCTCCGTGAGGAAACCGGGTTGCCAGTAGTTGTGGCCGAAGATCCGTTGTCGTGTGTCGTGCTTGGCTCTGGTGCGGTTCTCGATCAACTTGACCTGCTGCGGCAGGTTGCGGTCTCGTCCTGATTTTCTGGAACAGAGCATTGAATCGCTGAATGTATGATGAATAGGGAGGGTCTTATGATCCTCCCTGTTTTATTAGGTTAGTCGAAATTCCGGCATCACTTCCTGTGATGTTTTTTTGAGGTTGGGCATGCGTGACCTTATTAGACGCTACCGCAATTTACTCCTGGCAGTTGCTCTGCTGCTGTCGGTCCTGTTGCTCTACTCCTATAACCTGCGCCAGAAGGCCTCCACGACCTTTTTCGAACGAGCAGTTTTGACTCTGGCCGCACCCTTCCAGGCCAGCATTGACGGCGCCTCAGATGCAGTTTTCGGTTGGTGGCAGCACTATCTTTGGTTGGTCAATGCCGAGCAGAGAAATGTTGAACTGGTGCAGGAAAATCTCCAGTTGCGTAAATCTTTACAGCAGGTTGAAGAATTTCGTCTACAGAACGAGCGTTTACGTGAACTGTTGGCGTTTGTTGATGATATTGATCGTCCAGCGCTTCCGGCTCAAGTTATTGGTGAGGATGTCAGCAGCTGGGCACGCACGATAACCATCGACAAAGGAACCCGGGCTGGTTTGCGGACCGGTTTGCCGGTTGTCGCCGCAGACGGTGTTGTCGGGAGAATTATCAAGTCGTCACCGAATAGTTCACGAGTATTGCTGGTTACAGATGCTTCTTCGGCAATCGCAGCATTAGTTCAGAGGACCAGAACTCGAGGTGTGGCGCGTGGCCGTGGAGCTGAGCTGTCCCTCGATTTTGCGTTGCGTGATGCTGATATCGAGCCGAATGATTTGTTGGTCACGTCGGGAATGGGGGGAGTTTTTCCCAAAGGGCTGCCGCTCGGGCAGATTGGTCAAGTCGAGCGCGATGAATTCGGTTTGTTCCAGCGGGTGAAGGTTGCTCCCGCGGTCGATTTTTCCCACCTCGAGGAGGTGCTGGTCGTGGTTGGAGAAGACCGTTGAGGGGTTTTTTTCTCTACCTGTCTCTTGGCATGCTGGCCGTTTTGCTGCGCACCAGTGTTTTTCCCCTGTTTTTCACTCCGGGGTTTTGCCCAGATCTGCTGTTGGTGTTGGTTATTTATCTCGGGTTAAGTGAGAATATGTTGCGTGCCGTGCTCCTGACTCTGTTGCTGGGGGGGATGCAGGACAGTTTCAGTGGTACCAGTCTCGGTCTGTATGTTTTTGTCTGTCTAACAATTCTCCTGCTGGTCCGTCTGCTTTCGGAGCATCTGAATGTTGAGAGTCCACCCCTGCTGATCTTGCTGATTGCTGGTGGTACGGTGACGCAGAATCTGTTGCTGGCTGTTTGCCTGACAATGTTCGCTGACGTCGGGCCGGTCGTGCAGGTGCTGCTGCCAGCCTTGCCGCAACAGATGCTGGCCAATCTGTTGGCCTCATTCCTGATTCTTTCCTTTGTGCTTAAGATTCAGCATCTGTTCGGCAATCGCGCTGGCTTGGCTGGACTCGTTTATCAGAGTAAACGCCATGGGACTTGATGCCAGATGGACGGAACTGCCGTCTGTTCAACGCCGTTTTCTGCTCTTTTCCGCTGCCGCCGCCGTCATCTTTCTCATGCTGGGGTTACGGCTCTGGTATTTACAAATCATCAACCATGAGGATTACCAGGAGCGATCAGTGCGCAACCGGACTCGGGTGCTGCCGCTTGAGGCTCCGCGCGGGCCGGTTTTTGATCGGAATGGTCAGCTGTTGGTTGATAACCGGCCATCCTTCCAGATTTCAGTCATGCGTCAGGATGTTGAGGATCAGCAGGCATTGTTGCAACGCCTTGCGGAGCTGCTGGAGATTGATCTGCCGGTGCTTGAAGAGCGCTGGAGAGAGGGGCGACGCTTCCCGATTTACCGGCCGGTGCCGCTGGCAACCGATGTCAGTCGAGACTTAATGGAGCGAATTCAAGAACATGGTGTCGAGCTGCCTGGCGTTTTGACTGAGGTGCGTCCGGTGCGGGACTATCTGGAAAAAGGCTCTGCGGCGCATTTGGTCGGCTATCTGGGAGAAATCACCGAAGCTGAGTTGATAGATGACAGCTTCGGTAGCTATCAGGCCGGGGATTACGTTGGTAAAATCGCCCTGGAAAAAACCTTTGAACCCTACCTGAAAGGTGAGAAGGGTCGGCGGCTGGTTGAGGTTGATGTCAAAGGTAAATTGTTACGCCAACTGCAGATGGAGTCTGCCAGACCGGGAAATAAGTTGTACCTGACCCTCGACCGGGAATTGCAGCGGGCTGCCGATCAGGCCTTTGGTGATCAGTCTGGTGCCGCCATCGCTCTGGATGTCAAAACAGGCGATATTTTGGCGATGGTCAGTCGGCCGACCTTCGACCCAGCTCTGTTTGCGCGTGGAATCGCCAGTGATGAATGGAAAGGTTTACTGAATGATTCACGGCATCCGCTGCAGAATAAGGTGATAGCCGGTCAATATCCGCCTGGGTCAACGTTCAAAATGGTGGTTGCGCTGGCCGCGCAGCGTGAAGGGATTGCCGGAAGCCATCGAGAAATCTATTGTAATGGTGCTTTCAAGATCGGTGGAATGCGCTTCCGGTGCTGGAAAAAGAGTGGCCATGGTCTGACCGACCTGAAGAAGGCCTTACGGGAAAGCTGCGACGTTTGGTTTTATCAGGTCGGTTTAGAGTTAGGGATTGACAAGTTGTCTGTGGCGGCCAAGGAGTTTGGCCTCGGTGCCCCGGTTGGTTATCCATTGCCTGGAGAAAAGCGGGGGATTATTCCGTCGCGGGAGTGGAAACGTGCTCGTTACAATCTGCCTTGGTATGCCGGAGAAACGGTCAATGCTTCGATCGGTCAAGGGTTTGTTCTGAGTACGCCGATGCAATTGGCGGTGATGACCGCCGCGATGGCGAATGGTGGCAAGGTCTTGACCCCACAGTTAATTGAGCGGATTGAGGATTGGCAGGGCAATGTCCTGTTGCAACCGGAAACCGAGGTGGTGCGGCAGGTTGACTATTCTGCCGCCGCTTGGAAGGCGATCCAACGTGGTTTGGTCGCGGTTGTGAACGAACCGCGCGGAACCGGGCAGATTGCCAAGCTTGGCAATGTCCTGGTTGCCGGCAAAACCGGAACCTCGCAGGTGGTGCGACGCAAGTCGGATGAAGAGGAGGAGCTGGATGAAGAGGGGGATGTCCCTTACCGGTTTCGACCACATGCGCTGTTTGTCGCTTACGCTCCAGCGGAAGAGCCGAAGATCGCAGTTGCGGTTGTTGTTGAACATGGTCAGCACGGTGGTAGTGCTGCAGGGCCGGTCGCTAAAATGATTATCGAGCAATATTTTTCTCAGCAGCAGGACCGTCAGAAGGAGGGGAGCTGATGTTTGATCGACGTCTGGCGGTTAACTTTGACTGGATTCTGATCCTGACTGTTTGTGCTTTGGCCGGCATCGGTGTGCTTAACTTGTTCAGCGCCACCGCCAACTGGCATTTCAGTGCGACTCCGATTTACATGAAACAGTTGATCTGGTTGGGCGGAGGACTGCTGCTGGTGTTGCTGATCTGTTGTTTTGACTACCGGCACTTGGAGCATTTTGCCATCCACGGTTACGTGGTCACCATCGGGATGTTGTTGTTTGTTCTTCTGATGGGAAAGACCTCAATGGGTGCGACCCGCTGGATCAATCTCGGTTTTTTCAACCTCCAACCGAGTGAAGTGATCAAAATTGTCATGATCCTTTTGCTGGCGCGGATTTTTGGCCGTACAGCCCAGCCAGAGGGCTACAGTTTTTCCGAACTTTGGCTGCCTGCATTACTGCTGCTGCTGCCTTTTGGATTGATTTTGAAACAGCCCGATTTGGGGACCGCGCTGATGCTGGTGTTTATTTCCCTGTCGATGTTGGTCTTCGCCGGTTTGCGTCGCGCCACCACCTTGGGGCTTGGCTTTATCGGAGTCTTGACCGCAGTTCTTGGTTGGTTCGGCCTGCACGATTATCAAAGAAACAGAATACAAACATTTCTCAACCCAGAGGCAGACCCACTCGGCAGCGGCTACCATATTATCCAGTCAAAAATTGCTGTTGGCAGCGGAGGTTTCCTCGGCAAGGGCTTTCTGCAGGGAACCCAGTCGCAGCTCTCATTCCTGCCGGAGCGGCATACCGATTTTGCTTTTTCGGTGTTTGCCGAAGAGTGGGGTTTTGCTGGCTGCAGCCTGTTATTACTCGGTTATATGTTCCTGATTTTCTGGGGTATCTACATTGCCCGAAGGGCGTCAGATCGTTACGGGATGTTTCTCGCCATCGGCGTCACTGCCATGATCTTCTGGCACATCGTTGTCAATCTTGGCATGGTCATCGGTCTGCTGCCGGTGGTCGGGGTGCCACTGCCGCTGTTCTCCTACGGCGGAACCAGTATGGTTACGACCATGGTCGGGGTCGGTTTGTTGATGAGTGTCAGTATGCGACGCTTTATGTTTTAACGGAAAGAAACCTCTCACGTCTCTTCTTTTCCTGACTTTTTCAGCTCCTCCAGATAAGCCATCCGTTCACCGATCAGCTTTTCATAGCCCCGATCGGTCGGGGTGTAAAACTTTCGCCCGGCCAGTTGCTCTGGCAGGTGTGTTTGGTCGGCAACCCCGCCTTGATGGTCGTGAGCGTATTTGTAGCCTTTGCCGTAATCGAGCTGTTTCATCAGTTTGGTCGGGGCGTTACGGATATGCTTGGGTACCGCCAGCGCGCCAGATTTGCGGACTTCGGCCTGTGCTTCGTTGATCCCTTTGTAGCTGGCATTGCTCTTTGGTGCCGTGGCCAGGTAAGTAACTCCTTGAGCCAGGTTGATGCGGGCTTCCGGTAGGCCAACAAAGTGAACCGCCTGTTGCACGGTCAGGGCCATCTGCAGGGCGCGCGGGTCGGCATTGCCGACATCCTCGGAAGCGAAGATCACCATCCGGCGGACAATGAACAGCGGGTCTTCGCCCGCTTCGAGCATCCGGGCCAACCAGTACAGGGCACCATCCGGATCGCTACCGCGCATACTCTTGATGAAGGCGGAGATGACGTTGTAGTGTTCTTCGGCCCCCTTGTCGTACAACAGGGCTTTTTTTTGTACCGCTTCCTGCACTGTTTCCAGAGTGATCAACTCTTTGCTTGCGGCCGCCGCAACTTCCAATCCGCCGAGGGCGATACGGGCATCACCGTCCGCTTGGCCAATCAAAAACTCAAGTGCCTCCTGATCGATCTTCAGCTTGCGGACTGCGAGGCCACGTTCGTCAGTCAGTGCTCGCTGCAGCAGTTTGCCCAGATCATCCGCTGAGAGCGGTTCAAGGACAAAGACCCGGGAGCGCGACAGGAGTGCAGAGTTGACTTCGAAGCTGGGATTTTCCGTTGTTGCGCCGATCAGGGTGACTTCACCTTTTTCCACCGAGGGTAGAAAAGCGTCCTGCTGAGCTTTGTTGAAGCGGTGGATTTCATCAACGAAGAGAATGGTCTTGTGGCCATGATAGGCGCGCTGCTGCTTGGCTTCGGCGACGATTTCACGCACCTCTTTGATGCTACCGAGGACGGCGGAAAAGAACACGAAGCGGCTTTTGGTGCAGCCAGCAATCACTTGGCCAATGGTGGTTTTTCCGGTCCCGGGTGGTCCCCAGAAAATGACCGAGGAGAGTTGATCGCTTTCGATCAGGCGACGCAGCAGTTTGCCTTCGCCGAGCAGGTGCTGCTGGCCGACTACCTCGTCGAGGGTTTGCGGTCGCATCCGTTCGGCCAGCGGAGTGTTGCTGGTGTTTTGCGCTGATTGTTCAAACAGGTCCATCACTGCTTTCCGTTGTCTGTTGGGACCCTCAATGTAGCATGCGGCAGTGGCTATTAACAACTCTCTAAGTCTTTGAAACCGATAGACTTAAAAGGCGGCATGTGGTATCTGTCTGAGGTTTCATGAGAAGAGTATTTTTCGTCAATAACGGTCTGTAACTTTTCCCTTCAGGATGGCTGCCGTGTTGAAAAAAGTTGGTGTTTACGCAAAGAAGAATCACCCGGATGCTGAACAACTCGCTCTGACCATCTGCGAACGACTCAAGCGTGAAAATATCGAGGTGTTGCTTGAGGTTGGACTGGCGGAACAGATTGGTCAGATTATCGGTTATGCCGGTGAGGATATTCCCGAACAGGTCGATCTGATCATTGTCCTTGGTGGGGATGGCACTTTAATCTCCGTTGCGCGGCAAGTCGGTGAATTGAACGTGCCGATTCTCGGCATCAATCTGGGACGACTCGGTTTCCTCACTGAGGTGACTCGTGATGAACTGCCGGAGATGCTTGAGCGGATTCTCTGTGAAGATTATGAAGTTTCCGAGCGGATGATGCTCGATGCTATCATCCACCGTGGCGGAAAAGAGGTTGGCAGGTATACAGTTCTCAACGATGTCGTTATCAATAAAGGGGCGCTGGCCCGGATCATCGACATGGAAACTTATGTTGATGGCAGGCATTTGAGTACCTATAAAGCTGATGGCCTGATCATCTCTACGCCGACCGGTTCGACCGGTTACAACCTTGCTGCCGGTGGTCCGATTGTTTTCCCGGAAATCAACAGCCTGGTGATTTCTCCCATCTGCCCGCATATGCTGACCAATCGACCGATTATGGTCTGGAGTCGGTCGGTTATTGAAATAAAGATCAATTTTGAAGATGACGTGGTTTTCTTTACAGCCGATGGTCAGGTTGGTCGCAAGCTGCTACCGGGTGATGTGGTTGAGGTGCGTCGCTCAGAAGCTCGAACCCACCTGGTGACGAGCCCGAGTAAAGATTATTTCGAAATTTTGCGCACCAAGTTGAGTTGGGGAAACCGCTAGACTTGTTCGCCCATTTTCATTTCGGTTAGTGCTGATTTTATGATCACAGATCTCATCGTTAAAAACTTTGCCATTATCGAAACCCTGCACGTGCAGTTCGGGCCCGGTTTTAATGTGTTGACCGGGGAGACCGGAGCCGGAAAATCAATCATTATCGACGCCGTCAACCTGTTGCTCGGTGGACGTGCGCGGGGTGAGGTGATCCGAACCGGTGCTGATGAGGCGACGGTTGAGGCAGTTTTTGATCTGCAAAGTGAATCGGCGGTTCGTGAACAGTTATCCGGACAGGGGTTGGATAATGATGATGAACTGCTGGTACGGCGGATCGTCGCCCGTTCCGGAAAAAACCGGGTTTTTGTCAATGGTTCACCGGTGCCGCTGGCGCAGTTGCGGTCTCTGACTAGTCGGCTGGTAAATATCTATGGCCAGCATGAGCACCAGAACCTGCAGCGCATCGAAACCCATCTGGCTCTGCTCGATGATTTTGCCGGTCTGCAGCCGCAGTTGGCCGACTATCAAGAGGCTTTCCAGAAC
>CALZLE010000415.1 GCA_945788205.1 uncultured Desulfuromonadales bacterium | reverse complement strand
TATTTAGTTCTTATAACTTTTGTTTTTTATATTTCTGAAATTTATTTTTATTCAGATCAAGTTTACTTTCAGTATTTATTTAAAGTTTCAACTTGCTTTATTTGGTTATTCTATTTATATGAGCATGAAAGTTTTTTGACTGAAAGAATTGATTTTTTTGGCTATCTTGGTACTGTTAGTTTTGGAATATTCTTTATTCATGGTTACTTTCTTTCTTTCATAAAGCTTATTTACCCTTATATAGGCTTAAGTAATGGCTACCCTAAAGGTTCAATGGTTCTATATTTATCTTTAGCTGTTTTTGTTATATTTATAAATACAGTTTTTTTATATTATGTTAAGAAAATATTTAAGAGTAGCAGTCGTTTGATAATTGGCTGTTGATTTTTTAGTACGCTGATAAGACTATATTCAAGTGAGCACGATATATCGTAAAATGATTTATAGTGATTTTATGTAGTTTTGTAGTGCCATGTCGAATAAAAATCCCCTCTTTTGGCGAGGTCAAAGTGTAAAGATCCCTCTTTTAGGGCCACCGATTCATAGAGCTTTCCGGCGGTTTATTGTGCTTCCAAATATTCTTTCGGCGTCAGTTTCCCAGTGAATCATGGGCTCTGATTCCGTTGTATTCGATAATCCAATTGTCGGTGACTTCACGAACCTCCGACAAACGATGAAAAACATAAAAGTCCAAAATCTCATCTCGAAAGGTTCGGTTGAATCTCTCGATGAATGAGTTCTGGGTCGGTTTGTCGGGCTTGATGAACTCTAGTTCGACATTATTGTCTTCAGCCCAGGTTGCCCGCTTCAGCGATATAAATTCTGGCCCGTTATCCATGCGCAGTTTTGTCGGATAACCGCGCCAGGCAACAACCCGCTCCAGCGTGCGGATGACTCGTTCTGCGGGCAGGTTCAAATCGACCTCAATCGCCAAGGCCTCGCGATTGAAATCGTCGATCACATTAAAAGTACGGAAGCGACGCCCACATCAAAGGGCATCACTCATAAAATCGATGGACCAACAGTGGTTGGCCTGACCGGGCACCACCAAGGGTTGTGGATTGCGACTCGGCAATCGTTTCTTGCCCTTGCGGCGGAAGTTCAGCTTTAAGTGGCAATAAACACGGTGAACCCGTTTGTGGTTCCACCTGTGCAACCCATAACGAGGATATTTCCCAGCAAGCTCCTGTAGCAGATCGATCACCGGCTGATCTTTATTGGACTTCGGTCGATAGCTATAGACCGAACGACTCAATGACAATGCCTTGCAGGCGGCTCGCTGGCTCAAGCGATGCTGCTGCCGGGCATAATCGACCAGCTCACGCTTTTCCGTCGGCGTTAGAGCTTTTTTTCGATGATATCTTTAAGTGCCCTGTTTACGAGGCTGAGATCGGCAAACATCTGCTTGAGCTTACGATTCTCATCCTCGACCTCTTTGAGACGCTTGATATCGGAGGCTTCCATGCCACCGTATTTTGATTTCCAGTTGTAATAGGTCGCGTCGGATATGCCGTATTCACGGCAAATATCCTTAACAGCTCGACCGGCTTCAACTTCTTTGAGTATTTTGACGATCTGCGTTTCTTTGAATCGAGTTTTCCGCACGTGTGAGTCCTCCCCAGGGTGTCTGAGTATGCGGGAAAACTCTAAAGATTGCTGGCTCTATTTTAAGGGATGGTTACAGGTGACACAGGGAGAAGCTGTTTCTAATCTTTATTTTTAACTGAACCATTGTCAAGCTGTTTCAAAAAGTAACGCGTCTTTTTGAAAAACAATTGTGTGTTGACTTCACAAATATACAGGGTGAATCGAGCCTTGAATCCTGGGTATTCCCATCCACAAGCATACGAGCTGCCTCTTCTTGGGTAATGCGGCCTTCGGTCCAGATGCTGAAGGCTTCTTCGAATCTCATCGCTCGGATCTCCTGTAGCAGTTCCGCCCGTTTCATGGTGAACCTCCTGCTTCAACCATGATATGGAAAGGATGTTGTGCTACAACTCCGGACAGTTTATTTGCTTTCAACAAAAATCCAATCCCCTCCTTGACCATTCCCTGCAATCAGGTTAAATAAATGGAATAGTTTTTTAGATCGCGCTGAATTTTGAGTTTGCGCTTGACGTGATGCTGTGGGTCGTTCGGGCATCAGAACCATCCTTTTGAAAAAAACACAAATTGTAAGGCGATTCGACCTTTTTCAGGCCGCATGGCTGGGAGCCTGTCTGTTTGCTGGTCTCTGTATTTGAGGTTTGCTTGTTACAAATCTCCGGGAGGTGATTTATGATAACTGCTCGCTATCTAACCAAAATCGATCAGGTTTCACAGCTAACCGAAGCTGAATGTCGCCGTTTGCAGCAAGTGACTGACAGGTTTGCCTTCCGAAGCAACGCTTACTACCTCTCCCTGATTGACTGGAATGACCCGGCCGATCCGATTCGCCGCATTGCCATACCGGACCCAGCAGAACTCGAAGAGTGGGGCGAACTCGACGCGTCCGGGGAGGCGGACTACACGGTCCTGCCTGGGCTGGAGCACAAGTACCCCGACACCGCGCTGCTGCTACTGACAGATATGTGCGGTTCCTTCTGTCGTTTCTGCTTTCGTAAGCGTCTTTTCCTGAAAGGAAATCAGGAGCTGGTGCGGGATATCTCCAAGGATATTGAGTACATCAGCCAACATCCGGAAATCAGCAACGTTCTGCTTACCGGCGGCGACCCGCTGCTGCTTTCGACCGAGAAATTGGCCAAAGTCCTCTACCGGTTGCAGGAGATTGAGCACGTCAAGATCATCCGCATCGGTAGCAAGATACCTGCCTTTGACCCGCAGCGGATTGCCGGAGACTCGGATTTGCTGAGACTGATGGGAGAAATCAGCGACGGCGACAAGCAGCTTTACGTCATGACTCACTTCAACCATCCACGTGAGCTCAATGACTTGGCGGCTAGCACCCTAAAAATGGTTCTGAAAACCGGTACCAAGGTCTGCAGCCAGACGCCGCTGATTCGGGGTGTCAACGACGATCCGGTGGTTTTGCGTGAACTGTTCAACAAGCTCTCCTATCTTGGCATCCCGCCTTATTACGTGTTTCAGTGCCGTCCGACCAAGGGGAATTTCACCTTTACCCTGCCGCTGGAACAGGCCTACTCCGCCTTTGTCAATACACTCAAAGGGTGCAGCGGCCTGGCTCGCCGCGCCCGCTTTGTCATGTCGCACAAGTCGGGAAAAATGGAAGCGGTCGGCTTGACCGAGAATTTCATCATCTTCCGCTATCATCGTGCCGCCAATCCGGATGAGGAAGGCCGGACCGTAGTCTGTCGACGCAACCCGGAGGCCTACTGGTTTGATGATTACGAAGAAATCATAGAGCTGGATCTGGCCGTATAGTGGAACTCAAAGGTCGTTGTAGTACCAGGATTTGAAAATAGAGCCGGCCCCAGGAATTTGAACAGATCTGTAAGTGGATGAGCCTTCCAATCTTTGGCACAGTGATGTCAGAAAAGAGAGGAGCTTATTATGAGCAGACGCCCCCGGAGGAACCACTCACCGGCATTCAAGTCCAAGGTGGCCCTGGCTGCTGTTAAAGGGGAGCAGACCATCACTGAGTTATCTCAGAAGTTTGATGTTCATCCAAACCAGATAGCCCAGTGGAAGAGCCAACTGCTGGAGCAGGCCTCAAGCGTTCTCGAACAGGGAGGAACTAAGGAGCCTTCGGTGGACGTCAAGACCTTGCACGCCAAGATTGGCGAATTGACCCTGGAGAATGATTTTTTAGAAGGAGCGCTCACCAGGGCGGGGTTGCCGGGCGCAAAAAAATGATTGACCGTAACCACCCGTTGCCGATCAGCAAGCAGGCCAAGACTGTTGGCATCAGTCGGGGCAGTGTTTACTATTTGCCACGACCTGTCTCAGATTTTGATCAAGAGCTGATGAAGCGGATTGATCGTTTGCATCTGGACTATCCCTTTGCCGGAGCGCGCAAGCTGAGGGATCTCTTGAAGCAAGAAGGCTATTGCCTCGGCCGCAAGCATGTTGCGACGTTGATGAAACGGATAGGTATTGAAGCCCTGTACCGCAAGCCACGGACAACAAAGCCTGGCGTTGGGCGCAAGATTTACCCTTATCTGCTGCGGAGCATGGCTATAACCCGGCCCAACCAGGCCTGGGCAATGGACATCACGTATCTCCTGATGGCCCGAGGGTTTGTTTATCTGGTAGCCGTTGTCGATTGGTTCACGCGCCGGGTGTTGTCATGGAAGGTTTCAATCACCATGGACGTTCACCTCTGCCTGGAAGCCGTCGAAGTTGCCATTGCTCAATACGGGAGACCAGAGATCGTGAACACCGATCAGGGGAGCCAGTTTACCTCGTAGGCATTTACTGGATCTCTCAAGAAAAATGGCATCCGTATTAGCATGGACGGAAAAGGATCTTGGCGTGATAATGTCTTTGTCGAAAGATTGTGGCGCTCGGTGAAATACGAAGATATTTATCTGCGCGCCTACGAATCAGCAACAGCGGTTAGAACTGGATTGAAACGTTACTTCAACTTTTACAACAGCCGAAGGCCACATTCGAGCCTTGACGGCCGAACACCGGATCAGGTTTACTTCAGCATGCTGTCACAGACACAGGCGGCTTAAACGATGAAGGTAGAATCCACTTATAAAACAGGAGATGGTTGTTCAGACAACCGGGGCCACCTCTCTTGAGCTGAACCTGCTGATCTTGTAAGTACACCGGGGCTTTTACGCCCTCTGCGTTTCAGACCAGGAATCGTCACAGCATTGCGCTTGAGCCGGGTAACGAAACAGATTTCCTCTTCGCAGAGTTCCTGATGCCAGGCGTAATCGGTATCACCACGGTCGAAAACAACATATGAGCCCTTGGGCAACTCCAGCTCTCTGGCCATGTTGATTTCATGCTCCTTGCCCTCGGTCAGATCGACAAACGCAGGCAGGTAGCTATCGGCATCCAGTCCGATGTGGAGTTTCGCTGCGCCCTTGCT
>CALZLE010000414.1 GCA_945788205.1 uncultured Desulfuromonadales bacterium | reverse complement strand
CTGTAAAGATTTTTAAAGATTGCCACGATCGAAGTTTACAAAACTTTAGATAAGTAGGCACAGACTTAACACCCAAATGTGCTTGAGGAGCGTATTCTGAAGGCCGATTCAAACGCTTGTTTCAATGAGAGGTCAAGGTGAAAAAGGCAATCGCCAAACAGACTCTGCTGATGTCTTTACTCCTGCTGTTACTGGCTGGCTGCAGCCCTTTCAGCGCGACGTTGCAACCGGCAGAACTTACCAATGTCCCACAGAAATATTCAATTGCAGGAACCGCGTCGGCAAGCTCTGATCGCTGGTGGCAGAGTTTTTCTTCTGCAGATCTGGACCGGCTGGTGACGGAAGCCCTGAACGACAACCTCTCTCTGCGACAGGCTTGGGCTCGACTGGAACAAGCCCAGGTTTTAACCCGGCAAAGTGAGAGCAGTCGACAGCCGGACCTGACCCTGTCCGCCGGGTGGTCCAACAGTCGGACAGAAAATAACGGCAGCTTTTCCAGCGATGAAGACTATTCGCTCGGCCTAAACAGCAGTTTTGAAATCGATCTCTGGGGACGGGTTGCTGCAGATATCAACAGTCAGCAGAAGCAGCAGCAGGCCACTCAGGAAGATTTACAGGCCGCTGCCATCAGTCTTGCCGCAGAGGTGACCGATCAGTGGCTGAGCCTGATCAGTAAAGTTGAGCAGCAAAGCTTGCTGAGCGAACAATTGCGAACTGCCGAGGATTATCTGACTTTGATCGATTTGCGTTTCCGAAAGTCGCAAGCTACCGCTCTCGATCTGCTGCAGCAGCAGGAATCGATCGCGGCCCTGAAAACCCAAATGCCGGGACTGCAGGCTGATGAACAAAAGCTGCGTCACGCGTTGGCGGTGCTGCTTGGTAACAACTCACAGCAACCTTTGTTGTTGACCCGTTTCGAGTTACCCCAATTGCAGCCGTTGCCAGCATTGGGTCTTCCGGCCGAACTTTTGCGGCAGCGGCCCGATATCCGTGCCGCAGGACTTCGTTTGCAGATGGCGGACTGGGATTTGACTGTCGCCAAGGCTGACCGACTGCCAGCGCTGAAACTGACCGCGTCCGCCACCACCAGTGGTGATTTCAGTGACCTGTTCGATAACTGGCTGCTCAACCTGGCCCAGAACCTGACCGCCCCACTACTCGACGGCGGTAAACGCACCGCAGAGGTAGAGCGACAGCAGGCAATCATCAAAGAGCAAATGGCGGCTTACCAGGAAACTGTGCTGATCGCGATTCGTGAAGTGGAAGATGCGCTGATCAGCGAACAGAAGCTGCAGCAGCAACAGACCGCCATGCAGCATCAGCTCAAATTCGCCGAGCAAGCGTTATCTACTGCGAAAAATCGCTACTTAAAAGGACTCAGCGATTACCTGCCGGTGCTGACCGAACTGCAGAACGTCGAACAGCTCCAACAGGAATTGCTGAATCAACAACTAGAACTATTGACTAACCGGGTCGATCTCCACCGAGCTTTAGGTGGCGACTGGACCGAACAGCTGCCGGTGCAGCAACTAGAGGTGCAACTATGAATACTTCAGAACCAAAGCAAACAGTTTCGGCAACTGGCAAAAGAAATGGACGCAAATCGACTTTACTCACCCTGCTGGTAATTTCCTTGATTCTTGCTACCGCGCTGGCTTCCGGGGCTTATATCGTTAAAAGTGCGCCTAAGGCGAATCGACAGAAACCGGTAAAAGAGGCCCCTCTGGTGACGACCAATGTGCTGGAAAGTTCCGTTGAGCAGGTGAGGGTTAACGCTACGGGTACGGTGATTCCAGCCAGCGAACTGAACTTGCAGACCGAAATCAGCGGGCGAGTTGTTGGTGTGCATAAGAATTTCGAACTTGGCAGCCGGGTCAGCTACGGCGATAAACTGCTGATGCTGGAACCGGCCGACTACCAGTTGGCGGTCACCCAAGCGGAGAGCAAAGTCGCAGATGCCGCTTATGCGCTGGCGATTGAGGAAGGAAACCAGGACATTGCCAAGCAGGAGTGGGAATTGTACGACGGTAGGGAGACCGCCAGCGAGCAGGATAAAGAACTGGCGTTGCGTAAGCCGCACCTTATGAAAGCCCAGGCCGAGTACCGTGCCGCCAAGGCTGAGTTGGTACAGGCAGAGCTTAATCTGCAGCGTACCGTCCTCTACGCCCCTTTCAACGCACAGGTGATTACAAAAACGGTTGAACCGGGCGGTTATCTCTCGATTCAGGAAAGCGTCGCTACCCTGGTCGCCACCGATCGTTACTGGGTGCAAGTTTCACTACCTGTTGATCGTTTGAGCTGGATCAAGGTGCCACAGCAGACCGGCGAGCAGGGCTCGGTGGTGCAGATCAGCGCCGGAGGCAAGCATAAGATCGGTACCGTCAGCAAATTGCTCGGTGATCTCGAAGGACAGGGCCGGATGGCCCGCCTGCTGGTGGAAGTCCTCGACCCGCTCGATCTGAAAAAACCGGAAGAGAAGCGACAGCCGCTGCTGCTTGGCGAATACGTCCGGGTCGAAATTGATGGCAAGCTGCTCACCGATGTCGTCAGTATTCCCCGTTCCGCGCTTCACGATGGCGATCAACTTTGGTTGCTCGATGCTCAGCAGCAATTACAAATTACGACTGCCGAAGTGGTCTGGCGTGATAGCGAGCGAGTGTTGCTACGTAATTCATTGCCGGGAAACTCTCGATTGGTGACCAGCAACTTAAGCACAGCGGTCAGCGGTATGCAGCTGCGGCTGAAAGAACCGAAGTTGGCGATGAGGACACAGGAGAACAGCCATGAGTGAGTTGCCGCAAAGCTCGAAAGGACCGATCGCCTGGATGGCTGGGAACTCGGTTGCCTCGAATCTGCTGATGTTGATCCTGCTGCTCGGCGGTCTGTTCTTCATGGGCCAGATCAAGCAGGAAGTTTTCCCGGAGTTTGACATCGATCAGGTGACCATCAGCGTTGCCTACAGTGGCGCCAGCCCAGCGGAGGTTGAGCAGGGGATCATCCTGGCGGTCGAAGAAGCGGTCAGTGGTCTGGAGGGGGTCGATGAAATCAGCTCCAGCGCCAACGAAGGCCGTGGCACGGTTACCATATCACTGCTCAACGGTGGCGACCTGCAGAAGCTGGCGCAGGACGTTCAGAGCGAGATCGATCGTATCTCTACCTTTCCCGACGAGGCTGAAGAGCCGACCGTTGAAACTGTCAGTCGCAAGCGAGATGTCGTCTCCCTGGTGCTTTACGGCGATCAGAGCGAGAAGGTACTGCACAGTCTGGCCGATGGCTTTCGTAATACGTTGTTGCAAAACCCAATGATCACCCAGGTGGAGTTGAAAGGCACCCGGCCGCTGGAAATTTCCATCGAGATACCGCAGGAGAAGCTTCGCGCCTACAATTTAACTCTGGATGAGGTTGCCCAGACCTTGAGTGCCGCGACGATCGAGCTGCCGGGTGGCGGGATAAAAAGTTCCGGTGGTGAAATCCTGATGCGGATGCAAGAGCGCCGCGATTACGGCGCCGATTTCGCCAAGCTGCCACTGCTGACCGACAACAACGGGACCCAGTTGCTATTGGAAGATATTGCCGAGATCAAAGATGGTTTTGAAGAGACCGACCGTTACGCCGAGTACAACGGCAAGCGGGCGGTGATGATCGATGTCTACCGGGTCGGTGATCAGACCCCGATCGAGGTCGCCAATGCCGCTAAAACCGAGATGGAAACCTGGCGCCAGCAGCTGCCGCCGGGAGTGGAAATAACTGTTCAGAATGATCGGTCGGAAGTTTTCAAACAGCGCCTCGAGTTACTGCTCGGTAACGCCTACCTCGGTCTGGCGCTGGTACTGGTTCTGCTTGGGCTTTTCCTCGAAACCCGGCTCGCCTTCTGGGTGACCATGGGTATCCCGATCTCTTTCCTTGGTGCGTTTCTGGTGTTGCCTCTGCTCGGCGTAAGCATCAACATGATTTCGATGTTTGCCTTTATCGTCGCGCTGGGGATCGTGGTTGATGACGCCATCGTGGTCGGTGAAAATGTTTATAAATTCCGTCAGCAGGGACTTTCGCCGTTGAAGGCTGCGGTCGCTGGTGCGCGCGAAGTGGCGATGCCGGTTACCTTCAGTATTTTGACTAACGTCGTCGCTTTCATGCCGCTTTACTTTATTCCCGGAACCATGGGCAAAATTTTCCAGGTGATTCCGGTGGTGGTGGTCACGGTTTTCCTGGTTTCTTTGGTCGAATCACTGTTTGTGTTGCCGGCACACCTGGCGCGTTTGAAAGAGAACCGACGTGGCGGTCTGCTTGGCAAGTTGCACAATTTTCAGCAGCGCTTCAGCGCCAGTTTCAGCCGTTTGATCAAGCAGCGTTATGCGCCCTTTCTACAGCTGGTGCTGCGGCACCGTTACCTGACGGTTGCGGTTGCCGTGGCGGTACTGATTCTGACCGCGTCGTTGGTGATCAGCGGGCGGATGGGGATGACCATGTTCCCGAAAATTGAATCGGACTACGCCAAGGTTGAGGTCGCCCTGCCGTACGGTTCGGCGACTGAACAGACAGAAGTGGTGCGCGATCGCTTGTTGGCCAGTGCTGCACAGGTGGCAGATCAGTACGGTGGTGAAACATTGGTCGTTGGAACCTTTGCCGATCTTGGCCGGCCGGTAAACGGTAGTTCCGGTAGCCATACTTTGGATGTCAGGGTGTTTCTGGTCGACCCGGAAGAGCGACCCATTTCGACGGCGCAATTTACCCAGGAATGGCGGCAGGCGACTGGTGAAATCAGTGGCCTCGAAACCATCACTTTTCAGTCCGATTCCGGCGGGCCCGGCTCCGGCAAAGCGCTCACCGTGGAGTTGAGTCACAGCGATCTCGACACGCTGGAACAAGCTGGACAGGATCTGGCTGAAGTTCTGGCCGGTTACCCGATGGTCAAAGATATCAACGACGGCTTCGCTCCGGGCAAAGAGCAGCTCGATTTTAGCATGCGCCCGGAAGGGTTAAGCCTCGGTCTGAACGCCAAGCAGGTTGCGCTGCAGGTGCGTAACGCTTACGACGGTGCTGAAGTGCTACAGCAACAGCGCGGTCGCAACGAGGTGACGGTGACAGTGCGCCGACCGAAGAGCGAGCGGATTTCCGAATACGATCTGGAAGAGATGATCCTGCGCAATACCAACGGAATTGAAATTCCGTTGCGCGAAGCGGTCGAGATTGAACGTGGCCGCGCCTACACCAGCATCGATCGGCGCGATGGTAGGCGTGTCATAAGTGTCACTGCCGACGTGCGCCCGGCCAATCAGTCCGGACAGATCAAAACCGCACTGAAAGCGGATGCTTTGCCGAAACTGGTCGAGCTCTATCCCGGTTTGGCTTACAGCTTCGAAGGTAAACAGGCCGATATGGCTGAAAGTATGACCAGCCTGTACCAGGGTCTGGGGTTGGCGCTGCTGCTGATCTACGGTTTGCTGGCAATTCCGTTTCGCAGCTATCTGCAACCGGCAATCATCATGTTCAGCATCCCCTTCGGCATCGTTGGCGCGGTGATTGGCCACCTGTTGCTCGGTTACAGCCTGAGCGTGATGAGTATGTTCGGTGTGGTGGCGCTCTCCGGTGTAGTGGTCAACGATTCGCTGGTGCTGATCGACTTCGCCAACCGTCAGCGGCGTAGCGGTACGTCAGCTCTCACTGCAGTGGTCGAAGCGGGGATTCTGCGTTTCCGGCCAATCCTTCTGACCACCCTGACCACCTTCTGCGGGCTTATGCCGATGATCTTCGAGACCTCCCGGCAGGCGCGTTTCCTGATCCCGATGGCGATCTCCCTTGGTTTCGGCATCCTCTTCGCCACTTTGATCGCGCTACTGCTGGTGCCCTGTCTCTATCTGGTGGTGGAGGATTTACGGAAAATCTTTTTGCGATCAGAAACAGATACGCAGGAGAGTTCTGCAGGAATAATAGGAGAGAGCTCGTTGCTGGAGGATAGCCAATAGATTTTTCTCAGCAGAAAAAAACGACGAGGTCAGTTGTAATCGTCTGGTGGTCAGTGGTGATCCACGTGAGGATTGGTACATCGGTTGGTCACCAACCAACGATAAACTCGCGCCGGAAGGATCCTGGCAGGAGTGGGTCGAGCTGGCCGAGGCGATTCTGGCTGAGAACCAAAAAAGACATCCTGAGTCTTCCGGACAGAAGGTCAATGTAAAGTGAGGTTTTTGAGTTCGGAAGTCACACAAGCGCACTGAGTATGCGGGGCGCTTTTTGTTTTCTCTCTGGATTGCTAATCTTCCAGTTAGCGGCCATAAGGGTTTCGAGGGTCAGCTTTAATCCGCATGTCGAGAATCTCAAGCAGTTCGGCAGCCGCAGCTTCCGGAGAGAGGCTCAGGAGTTTACGTTGCAATTCTGGAAGGCCGTTTGGAATGTTGCTGGTTAAATAGGTGAAGGCATCGGCCGGATTTTGATACTGCAGGCGCAGCAGGTTCTGGGCTGTGCGGCGATGGGTGGGGCGAATGCCGTTGATCAGCCCCCAGGTCATCAGCTGGAACACGGGAAGCCGTTCACTGTCCGCCGATTCCCCGGCTTCTTTGAGTTTGAGGGCAGCAACCTGATTGAGCGGTAGCAGTCGCCAACGTTCAAAAGGGTTTTCCGGAAGCATTATTTTCCTCCATCAGACCTACAGTTTACAAAACTTTACACAATCGCACAGCTCTTAACCCACACTTTAGATTCTTTTCTCTATAGTGGAATCATCAAAACAACGAAAACAAACCACAAGGAAAAAGGAGAATGATTATGAAAAAAAGAATTTTGCTTCCAACGTTAATGCTCGGCACCCTGTTGACCGGCAGCCTCGCTTTAGCCGGACCGTGGGGTTGCGGGTCCTGCGGTAAAAATGTCGGTTGTGACAAACAGGGACAGAGCCGCGGCGCAATGACCTACGAGCAGCACGAAGAGCGGACTGATCGGCGCTTGGAGATGATGACGACAGTTCTTGAGTTGAGCGAAGCTCAGCAACAACAGCTCGAGACCCTGTTCAATCAACAGTGGCAGAACAACCAACAGCTGCGAGAGCAGATGCAGGCGAGTCGCGAAAGCATGCACAACCTGAAAACTGCTGATACCTTCAATGAAGCAGAGTTTCGTGTTCAGGCTGCTAAGCGCGCCGAACTGAAAACCGAGATGATGGTGCGTAAGATTAAGTTTCAGGATGAGCTTTATGCTGTGCTTACTCCCGAACAGCGGGAAAAAGCTGACAAGCTTGGTGGCATGATGATGGGCGGCAAAGGTCAGGGTCGTCACGGTGGCAAGGGGGGTCGCTTCTAAGCAACTCTAAACAACACCAGCGTTTAAAAAAAGCGGGCCCTCAATTTGGGGGTCCGCTTTTTAAGTTCAATTTATATGGGATGGTCAGATCAGAACAACAGCACTGGGCAATTTACGTTGTGCAACACAAAGTTGGCGACCGAGCCGAACAGCACGTCGCGAATCTCACCGCTGCCGGTATTTCTGCCGATGACCAACAGTTGAAAGTCTTCATCGTTGGCGATCCGTGGGATCACCCGCCGGGGTGCGCCGTACTCGAGGCGTAGCTCGGTTTCAAACCCTGCGCCCTGCAGTGTAGTCGCAATCTTCTCCAGTTTGATCTTCCCTGCTTTGCCCGCATTCTCTTTCACCATTTCGATCTGAAAATCGGGGATCATCCGATAGGCCAGCTGATCGTTGACCACATGCAGCAGAGTGATCTTTTTCGGAAAACGGTCCTTCTGTTCAATCACCGCATCGATGGTTTTCGATGAGGTTGGGGAGTCATCAACCGGAATCAGAATTTTTGGATTCATCTCTCTCTCCTATCAGCCGTAAACCCACCTTGGCAACAGCAGGACCAAGTCAGGCCAGAAGGTCAACACTAACAGTATAGCAATTTGAATCAGCAAGAAGGGCATCACCGCGCGAGAAACGTAGAGCAGGTTACGGTCTGCCACTGCTCCAGAGATATAGAGGCTGACCCCGAGAGGTGGAGTACAGTAACCGATTCCCAGATTGATGGTCATCAGCAGCCCGAAATGCATGGTGTCGATACCGAATTTGGAGAGTAGCGGTAAAAAGATCGGCGTCAGGATCAGGGTGGCTGAAATGATATCCATGAACATGCCGATGATCAGCAGCAGCAGGTTGACCGAGAGCAGGAACACCCAGGGGGAGGAAATGCTGTCGACAACCGCGTTGGCAATTTTGTTGGGGATCTGCTCAAAGGTCAGATATTCGCCAAACACTGACGCCCCGGCAACGATAATCAGCAGGGTTGCCGAAGTGACCGCCGAGGAGACGACGACCTTTTTTACCTGCATCAGCTTCATGTCTTTGTGGATGAAAATTTCGACAAAAAAGGCGTAGAAACAGGCCACCACAGCCGCCTCGTTGGCGGTGAACATCCCTGAGTAGATGCCGCCGAAAATCAGCACCGGCAGAAACAGCGCCCAGGCGCTCTCTTTGAGAACTGTCAGCGCTTCTTTGCCGCTCGGTCGGGGCATGGTTTTCATGCCGCCTTTTTTACAGACGATGTAGGCATAAAAGCTCATCGCCAGCATGATCAGCAGGCCGGGGATAAAGCCGGTCAGAAACAGCGCTTCCAGCGGATCGTTGCTGACCATGGCGTAAAGAATCATGGCGATCGATGGCGGGATGATAACGCCGAGGATCGGTGCGGTGGTCATGACGCCGACCGAGAAGCGTTCGTCATAACCGTTTTCGATCAGGGCTGGAATCATGAAGCCACCGATGGCAACCACGGTGGCAACGGTTGATCCGGAGATAGCGCCGAAGAAACCGCAGGCGAGGATGCCGGCCATCGCCAGTCCGCCGGGCAGAAAACCGACCAGCACGTTGGCGGTTTTGATCAGTTTTTCAACAATACTGCCGGTGGTCATAATGTTGCCGCAGAGGACAAAGAACATCACGACGATCAAGGCAAACTTGTCCATGCTGCGGTAGAGAACTTCGATGACAATCTGTGGGTCGATGCCAAGCAGGTAAACCAGGCCGACGGTGCCGGTGAAGAACAGTGCCATGAAGACCGGGACGGTGGTCGCCAGGCAGCCGAGCAAGATGGCGAGAATCAGAAAGTAACTGCTTTCCATCTTAATTCTCCCCCGTAATATCTTGCTTGTTGCGCCAGTCCTCAACCATCACGATCAGGGTGCGGATAAACATCATTACGCCCATGATCGGCAGGATAATGTAGAAATACCATTCGGGGATTTGCAGGGTGGTGGTGCGGGCGTATTCGTCCTGATACATCATCACCGTCATCTGCCAGCCGAGATTGATCATGATGCCGGAAAAAACCAG
>CALZLE010000413.1 GCA_945788205.1 uncultured Desulfuromonadales bacterium | reverse complement strand
ATGCAGCTAGTTCCAACTGGAAGGAAAGTGTCAGCTCAGTTGGCTTGTTAGCGGTTGGGAACTAATTCTGAAACTCTGCAGAGGGTTAATCATGGAATTAAGCATACTAGCTCGATCTCTTAACTATTGTTCTTTTCGTTTGCTGCTCTGTATCAGCATGTGCTGTTTCGTTCTGAGTTTTTTCGCGCAGACCAGTCTGGCGGCCTCACCTTCCGCTGAGTTTAAGATTGCAATTATGCAAGCTCAGAAAGGTGCCGCGCAGAAGTACAGGTCGCTGGAAAAGTACCTCCAGACGCAAGGGATACAAATACGTTTTGTCGGAACGTCGAGCTACACTGCTGCGGCGAAGAAGTTCGCCAACGGTAAAGTTGATGGGATGTTCAGTGGCTCTGGTGTGGCGGGCAGCATGCTGCTCAAAGAACTTGCGGTTCCAGTATTGAGACCTGAAGATCCGCAGGGGATAAGTACTTATTGGGCTGTCGTTATCGCACCTATAGATAGCCCAAAATTCAACGAGCGGGCTGATTACTTTCTCGATAAAAAAATAATTCTGTGTAGTTTAGCTTCTTCTGGCGAATTTTATTATCGGTCATTTTCCGGTCTTCAAAACGTCGATCATTCGCTTGTCACCGCACCTTCTCACGGTGCTGCCCTTGCTGGATTGGCCAGGGGGATCGCTGACGTTGCGATTGTCAAAAATCGTGTTTGGGACAGCCTGAAAGAAAAGTATCCCAAACTGCAGCAGGTAGGACGGGACTCTGGAGAAAACCCGAACGGCACCTTGATCGTATCGAAAAACGCTGATACGGATCTTATCGATAAAATTACCAAAGCGTTACTTTCCCTCGAAACAGCGACATCCCCAGAAGCACAACAGGTACGGCAGGATCTGGCGGTGCGGCGCTATCTGCCTACCAGGGTCGAGGATTTTAAACACACCATCAAATTATTAAAGAAAGCCGGAGTAAACAAAGACTTTGAATTCACTTTTGCCGACAGATAAGGCTTGGCAAAGTTAATATTTCCGGGGGCTTGATGCCTAACAATGTTAAAAGCAAACATAAGTTATCGGTAAAATTTATCTCGTTGATCTCTGTGGTGACACTATTGATTGTTGTCATCATTGCGGCAGCCTCGATTTATCTTTCCAGCTCTCTTCTTTCTCAGCAATCAGATTCTTTTAATAATCAACTCACTGTTGTTCAGCAGGCTGAACAGACCTTGCTTAAAGAAGGGCTCATTCACAAAGGTGAGCTGGTCGCGGAAATCCTGGTCAGTTCTGCCGGTGACCTGATGCTTAACTACGAGTATGAAATTCTTGACGTTCTAGCCGAGAACGCACAAAAGGACGAAGACATCAGCTTTGTTGCTTTTCGTGATGAAAATAATAAATATCTCACCCCGCGGCCCGCAAAGATTGGAGGAACTCACCTGATCGAAAAACCGATAACACCTTTGGGAGAGGTTATCGGTTACGTCGATATCGGAATGAATTTCGATTCGGTTGCACGATCTGTTGATGAGGTAAAAGCGCGGGTTGCAGCAATGTCTGCGGAAATAGATCAGCAAAAGCAAGAGAAGCTGGGACAGGTCAGTCAGTTGACGACTGTGATCGCGGTCATCGGTTTACTGCTCTTGTGTCTGTCGGTCTACATCCTTTTTAATCGTATTATTCTCTGGCCAATTCTTGGCTTTGCTAAGGCGATGAAAAAGGTTTCCAAGGAGAATGATTACTCAATCAGGGCTGAAAAACAGAGCCATGATGAGCTTGGTGAATTGATCGATGGCTTTAACAATATGCTTGGTCAAATACAGGAACGTGACAGTCGTCTGAAAACGGCAGTCACCGACCTGCAAGAAGCGAAAGAGATTGCGGAGTCTGCCAGCCGATCGAAATCCCAGTTTCTGGCCAATATGAGCCATGAAATCCGTACGCCGATGAATGGCGTGCTGGGGATGACGGAGATGTTGCTGGACAGTGATTTGACCGTTGAACAGCATCGTTTTGCCGAGACGGTTCGCAGTTCTGGTGAAGCCTTGTTGACGATCATCAACGATATTCTCGATTTCTCAAAAATCGAGGCGGGCAAAATGAGCCTCGAGCGGCTGGATTTCGATCTTCGACAGGTCGTGGAGGATGTGGCTCATTTGTTGGCGACCCGGGCGCATGCAAAAGGTCTGGAGTTGGCTGTTCTGATCCCCGAATCGGTGCCGACGGCTCTCTGTGGCGATCCGGGCAGGTTGCGGCAGATTCTGACCAACCTGCTCGGCAATGCGATTAAATTTACTGAGCAGGGCGAGGTTGTGATAACCGTCTCATGCCTCAAGCAGGGTGATGGCCGTACGATGCTGAAATTTTCGGTCAGTGATACCGGGATCGGGCTCTCCGAAGAAGAACGTAAAGCGATTTTCAAGGCGTTTACACAGGCTGATGGATCAACGACCCGCAAATATGGCGGCACCGGCCTTGGTCTGATTATCTCCAAACAATTGGTCGAAATGATGGCTGGCGAAATTGTTTGCGAAAGCACTAAAGGGCGTGGTTCCACTTTCTGGTTTACTGCAGACTTTAGTATCAGCAACCGTGGCGACCAGCTGGAATCCTCTACAAATGCAGAATTGAAGGGTTTGCGGGGCCTCGTTGTTGACGACAACGCGACCAACAGACGCATTCTCGAACACCAGATGGAATCTTGGGGCATGCAGCACAACTCGGTTGAGAGCGGTCCTATCGGCTTGCACCGCTTACGGGAAGCGGCTGATGGAGAAAGCCCTTACGATCTGGTTATTCTCGATATGCACATGCCGGAAATGGACGGACTTGAGGTTGCCCGACAGATAAAGGCTGATGTGACACTGGCCAATCTGCCGCTGGTTATGTTGACCTCCGTCGGTTTGCGTGGCGATGCCCAATTGGCCAGAAATTCAGGCATCACCGCCTACCTCACCAAGCCGGTCCGACAGGTCGATCTGTACAACTGTCTGGCGGCGGTCATGGCTGATTCAGACTCTGGTGTGGATCCGCGGTTTTTGACCCGTTTCAGTGTTTCTGAGCAGCAGTCTCTTTTCCGGGGGCATGTGTTGCTGGTTGAAGATAATCTCGTTAATCAGCAGGTTGCGATGGGCTTACTGAGGAAACTCGGTTGCCAGGTCGACTTGGCAGGCAATGGCCGAGAAGCCGTCAATGCAGTGTCAACCGTTCCTTACGATATTGTTTTTATGGACTGTCAGATGCCGGTGCTCGATGGTTATGAAGCGACGGCAGAGATCCGGAAAATGGAGCGGTCTGAAGAGCAACACCTGCCGATCATTGCGCTGACCGCAAACGCCATGGAGGGTGACCGCGAAAAATGTCTCAATGCCGGCATGGACGACTATCTCAGCAAACCGTTCAAGCAGGAGCAGATAGTCAATGTTTTGAGGAAGTGGCTTACAGAAGTAGAACCTTCTGAAGAGGAAAGCCCAGCTGAAAGTCAGGTGGAGGTCACCGAGCCTTTGACCGGTCAGGTTGACAGCAGTCCAACTCAGCCTGCCGCCGAAAATACACAAGAAGTCAAAGAAGTTATTTCTCAACATGCTCTGAACAATATTCGCTCCCTTTCCGATGGGATGCTTGAGAAAATTATTGATCTGTACCTGCAGGAATCACCGAAACAGCTCCAGACCCTGAAGACTGCGATTGACGATGATGATGTCGAGTCGGTGCAGAAAGTTTCGCACAGTTTAAAGTCGAGCAGTGCTAATCTGGGCGCAACTGGGTTGTCAGAATTGTGTAAGCAACTTGAAATGAATGCGCGTCAAAAATCACTTTTGAAAGCTTCAGATCTGTTTGCGGAGATAGAAAGTGAATATGTAGAAGTTGAGCAGGCTTTAGGCATGGAGATAAGTTCCTGATGAGCTCACTTGAGTCACCGAACACAACTACTATCTTGATTGTTGACGACGATCAGTATGCTCGGCTGTTGATGCGCGGAGTTCTTGAAAAGGAGGGCTTCATCGTTGTTGAGGCCGAGGATGGCGATGCGGCTGTGAAAAAGTTTTCCGAGTGTGACCCCAAGCCGAACGCCGTACTGCTCGATGTCATGATGCCTGAACTCGACGGTTACGAAGCCTGCAAAGCGATTCGCGAACAGGAAGAGGGCGAATTTGTACCGATTCTGATGATGACAGGCCTCGATGATGTCGATTCTATTCACCGCGCATTCGAGGTCGGCGCAACCGATTTTATTTCCAAGCCGATTAACTGGGTCATGCTCGGTTACCGCGTTCGTTACATGCTGCGTGCCAGCGATGCATTTTACAATCTGAAAGCTGCTGAGGAAAAAATTCGTCATCTGGCGTTTTATGATGGCTTGACCGGTCTGGCGAAGCGAGAATTATTCATCGATCGGCTGGAAAAAGCTTTTTGTACCGCGACTCGGAAGGAAAACATCATGGCGGTGATGTTTCTCGACCTGGATCGGTTCAAGCGGATCAATGACACTCTCGGGCATCATATTGGCGATCTGTTGCTGAAAGAAGTTGCCACGCGGATATGCGAATGCGTCAGATGTGAAGACTCTGTCGGGCGCATGCTGGTTGAAGAAACTGCAGTTTGCGCTTCGAGGCTTGGCGGCGATGAATTTGTCCTGCTGCTGACCGACCTGCCACGACCGGAAATTGCCGCAAAGATTGCGGAAAGAATTATCGAATCTTTCAACAAAAGCTTTGATCTGGATGGGCATGAAGTGACAGTCACCTCTAGTATCGGCATCAGCCTTTTCCCGCACGATGGGGACGATGCTGAGACTCTGATGAAAAACGCCGACACTGCCATGTATGAAGCAAAAAAGAAAGGTCGCAATAACGTACAGTTTTATCGGGAGGAGTTGAATTCACTTTCAGCCGAGCGCCTCGCCCTGGAACATGATCTGCGCGGTGCATTAGAGCAGGACCAGTTCATTCTGCACTACCAGCCACAGATCGATACTCAGGCTGGCAAGATTATCGGCGTTGAGGCGCTGGTCCGCTGGCAACACCCTTCCCGGGGGTTGCTGTTCCCGGACAGCTTTATCGGAATCGCCGAAGATTCTGGTTTGATGGCTCCAATGACAAAGTGGGTACTGCATGAAGCTTGCAGGCAAAACAAAGCCTGGCAGGATGATGGACTCCCTGAGATTAAGGTCGCTGTGAATCTTTCCGGACATCAGTTCGTTCAGCAGAATCCTGAAGGTATGATCGCAGAATCGTTACAGGCGACCGGCTTGAGTGCGAACTTCCTCAGCGTGGAATTAACAGAAAGTACCCTGATGGAAAATAAAGAGGGGACAGTAAAAGTTCTCAATGCAATCAAAAAACTCGGTGTTTCTATTGCTATTGACGATTTTGGAACGGGGTATTCGTCCCTGGCCTATCTGAAGAACTTCCCGATCGACACCCTGAAAATTGATCGCACTTTCGTCCGGGATATTTTCACCGACCCGGATGATGCATCGATCACTCAAGCCATCATCGCTTTGGCTCACACTCTGCGTCTGGATGTTGTTGCTGAAGGGGTTGAAACCGAAGAGCAGCTGGGCTTCCTGCAAGAATCCAGGAGTTACATCTGCCAGGGGTATTTTTTCAGTCGCCCGGTTCCGGCAGACGATTTCGGGAAACTCCTGAAGCAATCCCCCTTTGAACAGGAAAAATGAAGAAAATCATCGGTTGATCGCTGTCAGAACCTAACCGGCCCGCTTCCTGCGACCGGGGAGTTAGATCGTTTTTACCCACCGCTGTTGCCACGTTAAATGTGTCACATCCCGCTCAAATCCTGATCGTTTCTTTGCTACCAGTTGCCGTCGACTCTGTGGTAAATATCCTGCATGTCACATAAACTGCTTGAAACCCTGCGCAATCGATGTGCGGAAGAGACCGGTGCGTTCAGCAAGAGCTGGCAGAATCATTATCGGATCGCGCTGATTTACCCCAACACCTATCACCAGGGGATGAGCAACCTCGGTTTCCTCTCTGTCTATCAACTCATCAATCAACGAGACGATTGTCTCTGCGAACGCTTTTTCCTCCCCGATGCGGACGCTCTGCAGGAGCACCAGAGGTCCGGTTTTCCGCTGGTTTCTTATGAATCGCAGCGGCCGCTGAAAGATTTCGATCTGGTCGCTCTGTCGATCTCTTTTGAGAATGACTATCTTCACCTACCGACGATTTTTGCGCTGGCGGGAATCCCCCTGTTTGTTGCTGACCGTGATCCGTCTCATCCTCTGGTTCTGTTCGGAGGCGTTTGTGCCTTTCTCAATCCGGAGCCTTTGGCTGATATCGTCGACTTGGTTGCTGTTGGCGAGGCCGAACCGATTCTGCCCGGATTGCTTGATGCTTTACAGTGCGATCGACAAGCTGATGATCTGTGGCAAAGACCCGCGCAGCTGCCCGGAATCTATTTGCCGAACTTTCAGCAGTCGAAGGCTCCGCGGCGGCAGGTTCTTGATGATCTTGATCAGTCCGCCAGCCGCAGTTTTATTCAGGCGGAAGGGACCGAATTCGGGGATATGGCATTGGCTGAAGTCTCCCGAGGTTGTTCCCGAGGCTGTCGTTTTTGTGCCGCCGGCTACATCTATCTCCCGCCGCGGGAGCGGAGTTTAGAGAATCTTCTCGAGCAGGTTGAGACCGGCCTTTGTGACCGGCAGAAAATCGGCTTGGTTGGTGCCGCTGTCGCTGATCATACGCAGATCGAGCCGCTGCAGCTGGGAATCCTTGAGCGAGGTGGAAAGGTTTCTGTTTCCAGTCTGCGGCTCGATGCGTTAACTGCAGAAGAGGTCGATAGTTTGCGTGAGTCTGGATTGCGGACTGCGGCGATCGCCCCTGAAGCCGGTAGCCAGCGGTTGCGTGATCTGATCAACAAAGGCTTGGATGAGGAGCAGATATTACACGCGGCACAACTTCTGGCCGATGGCGATATCCGGAATGTAAAGCTCTACTTTTTAATTGGTCTGCCGACCGAGGAACAGGCCGATCTGGATGAAATGCTGTCACTTGCAGATAAGATTCGTTTGATCTGGCGCGAGGTTGGGAGTGCGCGTGGTCAGATGGGGAATGTCACTCTGAGCGTCAACCCTTTCATTCCTAAGCCGTTTACTCCGCTGCAGTGGTGTGGAATGGAGCCGGAAAAAAGCTTGAAGAAAAAGCTGCGCTACCTGCATTCGGCAATTTCCCGCATGCCGAACACGGAGTTGAACAGTGAATCGATCCGTAGTTCGGTGTTGCAGGCTTTTCTGTCGCGGGGGGATCGCCACATCGGGCGACTGTTGCCGCAATTAGCAGAGGGGGGCAACTTGAAACAAATCTGCAAAAAGGCCGGACTTGAACTCGCCGATTACGTTACCCGACATCGGGATAATGATGAGCTTTTCCCTTGGGAGGTGATCGATCAAGGGTTCAGTCGCGACTACCTCTGGCGTGAGTATCAAAACGCTTTACAGGGAAAACTGACTCCACGCTGTGTGGCGGGTTGTACCCGTTGTGGAGTTTGTGCCGGTAGCCTTGATGCATAAGTCGACATCCCCAGCATTTCTCTTACGCCTGTTCCTGCCGTTCGGGCTCGGCTATTTTGTCTCTTACGTTTTTCGTACCGTCAACGCAGTTATCGCGCCCGATCTGGTTGCCGATCTTAGTTTGAGTCCTGCCGATCTGGGCTTACTGACCTCCGCGTATTTCCTTACTTTTGCTGCTTTTCAACTGCCCCTTGGCATGCTTCTCGATCGCTTCGGTTCTCGTCGGGTTGAGAGTGCTTTGTTAGTGTTTGCTGCTGCCGGAGCACTGCTCTTTGCGGTCGCAGATTCACTGACCGGTCTGTTGATTGGGCGTGCGCTGATCGGACTCGGGGTTTCTGCTTGTTTAATGGCCGCCTTCAAATCGTTTTCTGCCTGGTTGCCGGTCGAAAAGATTCCCTTTGCGAACGGTGTGCAGATGGTGTCCGGAGGATTGGGTGCCTTGACGGCGACGACCCCGGTCCAGGCCGCCTTGGAAATCACCGATTGGCGCGGCGTCTTTATGGCGCTGGCGGGTCTTGGGTTGCTGGCCGCGATTGTTGTGTTTCTGGTCGTTCCGGAACAATCGAAGGATACACAACCTGAATCGTTTAGAGAACAACTGCAGGGACTAAAAACAGTCCTCCAGAGTAAGGCTTTCTGGTGCATCGCACCTTGGGCTTTTACCGCCCAATCAGCCTATCTCTCGATTCAAGGTTTATGGTCTGGCCCTTGGTTGCGCGATGTTGGTGGATTTTCCCGGCCGATGGTAGCCGATACGCTTTTCTGGATCGCTGTTGCGATGATTATCGGTTATTTTGCCTTCGGGAGTTTGGCGGGTCGTTTAGCAAAATATGGCGTGCGACCGTCAACAGTTGCTGCTGGAGGGATGGGAATCTTCATTCTGGTCCAGCTGTTGCTGGTACTTTTTCCTGAATACGCTGTTACGTTGTGGATCGGTTTTGGTTTCTTCGGTACCGCATGCATTTTGCCTTATGCCGTTCTGGCGCAGGTTTTTCCGAAACATCTCACCGGGCGTAGCAATACCACTCTGAATCTGCTGGTGTTTGTTTGTGCTTTCTCTGCCCAGTGGTTGATCGGTGCTGTTATCGGCTTGTGGCCGACTGACGCCACAGGAGGATACCAGCCCGAAGGGTATCGGGCTGCATTTCTGATTTTGATCGGCTGTCAGTTGCTAGCGGCCGGTTGGTTCTGGTTTGCCGGGCTGAGAAGCAAGCGTTCCCAGCTCGGTTAGAATCAATTATCAGCGGGCTTTTTTCTTAGTCTAAATTTGGCAGTTTGCTCGATCCTCTTTCATCCAGACTATAACCGTCGTCTTTGGCATCTCACCAGATCTGCTGACCTTACCCCCGATGGAATAAGCGCTCCCGGTCTCCCTGAGAATACCCAAGGTACCGCTTTCACCCCGCCCTGTGAATTCAGCCCCTAATGTGATCAGATTCGTTTGCTTGTCAATGTTCCGCAGTAGTAAAGCAACGTCTGTTCGGATTATTTGGGGTGCACTTACGTAGGTGTCTGGAAAAATTGGTAGTATTAAAAGTCAGGGTTTAATAACCAACCATTGGAGCCGTATAGAAATGACTGCATCGGAGTTACGCAATACGCGAACAATAATTCTCAATCAAGGGACGGCGGAGCAGAAACGCACTGAAATTCGTGAGTATTTCCATAAAACCTATTCGATCGACGAGCAGCTATACGACACGTTGGCCGACGACAGCGCCTTCTATCTGCGGCCAGAGCCGTTACGGCATCCGCTGATTTTCTATCTTGGCCACACCGCAAGTTTCTATATCAACAAGATGATCACCGCTAAGTTGATTACTGAGCGAATCAGCCCCCGCTTCGAATCGCTGTTCGCCATCGGCGTCGACGAGATGTCCTGGGACGATCTGGACGAAGCCAATTATGATTGGCCGACGGTCGCTGAGGTCAGGGCCTATCGCAATCAGGTTCGCGAACTGGTCGATCAGGTGATTAGCAGTCTCCCGCTGCAGCTGCCGATCACTTGGGACTGTCCTTTCTGGGCGATTCTGATGGGGATTGAGCATCAACGCATCCATCTGGAAACCTCCTCGGTGATTATCCGCCGCTTACCGATTGAGCGGGTTCGGCAGTTGCCGTTGTGGGAGATCTGTGCCGACAGCAGCGAGCCGCCCCAGAACAGTCTGCTGCCGGTCACCGGTGAAACCGTCATCCTCGGTAAAAGCAAAGGACATCGGCTTTACGGCTGGGACAACGAGTTCGGCTGCCAGCGGAGTGAAGTCGAGGGTTTTCAGGCAAGCACCTATCTGGTCAGCAACTGGGAGTATCTGCCGTTCGTCGAGGCCGACGGATACCGGAGGCGGGAGTTCTGGACCGAAGAGGGCTGGAACTGGGTCGGCTTCAGTCAGGCACAGAAGCCGTTATTCTGGATCGAACAGGGGGACGGCTACCGCCTTCGCACCATGGCGCAGGAGATCGAGATGCCCTGGGACTGGCCGGCCGAGGTCAACTACCTGGAAGCCAAGGCCTTCTGTAACTGGAAGGCAAAGGTAACTGGTTTGCCGATCCGCATGCCGACCGAAAGCGAATGGTATCTGTTGCGCGACCGGCAGCAGCTGCCCGATCAGCCCGATTGGGAGCAGGCGCCGGGCAACATCAATCTGGAGTTCTGGGCGTCCTCCTGTCCGGTCAATCGTTTCAAACAGGGGGATTTCTACGATCTGGTCGGCAACGTCTGGCAATGGACCGAAACGCCGATCAGCGGTTTCAAGGGGTTCGAGGTGCATCCGATTTATGACGATTTCTCCACCCCGACCTTCGACACCCAGCACAACCTGATCAAAGGCGGTTCCTGGATTTCCACCGGAAACGAAGCGACCCGCGACAGTCGCTACGCGTTCCGGCGTCATTTTTTCCAGCATGCCGGGTTGCGTTACGTCGCCTCCGAGCAACCGGTCGAGAGGCCGGAAGCGATGTACGAAACCGACGACTTAGTCGCACAGTACTGTGATGCTCACTTTGGCCCGGATAAGTTCGGTGTCAGTAATTATTCGCAGCGGTTGGTCGAAATCTGCATCGCAGCAATGGTTGATCGCCCCAAGCTGCGTGCCCTCGATTTGGGCTGCGCGGTCGGACGAGGGAGTTTCGAACTGGCTCGGTATTTCGAGCAGGTCACCGGGATCGATTTTTCAGCCCGCTTTATTCGAATCGCCTACCAGTTGCAGGAAAAGGGCTTGATCCATTACCAGCTGCCGGAGGAAGGAGAGTTGGTCAGCTATCACGAAAAATCCCTGAGTGAATTCGGCCTTGACGAGACCGGCGCACGGATCGAGTTTGCCCAGGGGGACGCGCACAATCTTAAACCACAATTTATCGATTATGACTTGATTTTGGCCGGGAACCTGATCGACCGCCTTTATGAGCCGGCACGCTTTT
>CALZLE010000412.1 GCA_945788205.1 uncultured Desulfuromonadales bacterium | reverse complement strand
CCAGCGCCCGAATATTGGGCCGGGCGCGGGTCAGCTATTCTCTCCTGCTGGTGGTGACCGTGGCGCTGTTTGCCGTCGGTTTCCACTATGTCATGTTCCACTTTGAGGGACAGGAACACTCCTGGCTCACGGGAGTTTACTGGGCTCTCACGGTCATGACGACCCTCGGCTTCGGCGACATCACCTTCCACAGTGATGTGGGCCGCATGTTCAGTATCGTGGTTCTGCTAACCGGCGTTGTGCTGCTACTGATCGTGCTGCCGTTCGTATTCATCCGCTTCTTCTACGCACCCTGGATGGAATCCCGCATGCGCTTTCACGCGCCCAGGGCAGTCCCCCCCGGCACTCAAGGTCATGTCATTCTGTGCAACTTGGACAGTTTGTCCACGGCGTTGCGGGCGCGACTTAGACTTCACAACATCCCCCACTTCGTGATCGAGCCGGATCCGGTCAAAGCTGTACAGCGGCACATCGACGGTGAGCCAGTGGTAACTGGACGAGTGGAGGACCGGGCGACCTACGAGGCGTTGCAGGTGGAACATGCCCGGATGGTGGTCGCCAACTGCAGCGACACGATCAACACCAATATCACCCTGACGATCCGGGATATTTCTCCACAAGTGCCGATCGCTGCGGTAGCCGAGCACGAGCAGTCGATCGACCTGCTGGAACTGACCGGCAGCAATCACGTTCTGCCCCTCAAACTCCAACTGGGCCAGCACCTTGCTAATCGTGTCAGCGCCGGACATGTCCACTGCCACGTGGTCGGACGGATGGGAGATCTGCTGATCGCCGAGTTTCCGGTCCACAACACCCCGCTGGTCGGTCGTCCCTTGAAAGAAGTGCAATTGAGGGAGACCTTCGGCCTGAATGTGGTGGCGGTGTGGGAACGGGGGCGCATGGTCCCGGTTACCCCTGATACCATCCTTAACGACGGGAGCTTTCCGGTGGTGATGGGCTCCGAAGAACAGGTCACCAGTCTCGACACTTACCTGGTGATCTACAACACCAATTTCAACCCGGTCCTCGTGATCGGTGGCGGCAAGGTTGGCTGCGCGACTACTCAAACCCTCCGCAGTCGTGGCGTGACTGTTCATATGATCGAGCGCGAGGAGGCGCTGCGGTCCTCTCTGGAAGGGGTCGCTGATAAGTTGTTCATTGGCGACGCGGCTGACCGCGAACTGCTTATGGGGGCGGGGTTGGCTGATGCCCCCAGCGTGCTGCTCACCACCAATGATGACGCCATGAATATCTATCTGGCAGTATATTATCGTCGCCTGAATCCGGAACTGCGGGTGATCAGCCGCATAACTCACGAGCGCAACATAGAAGCGATCCACCGGGCCGGTGCCGACTTTGTGCTGAGCTACCCGTCTCTGGGAGCCGAGGCCGTTATGTCGCTGTTGCAGCATCGTGAATCCGTAATTCTGGGGGAGGGTTTCGACCTCTTTTATGTCCCCATGCCTGCAAGCTTGGCTGGGCAGCTCTTAGCCACTAGCCATATCCGGGCGCGGACCGGCCTCAACGTACTGGCGTTGCGCCGGTCCGATGACCAAGTCGTCCCGGTGACAGCCTCGACGGTTCTTGAAGCGGATTGTGAGCTGGTGATGTTGGGGAGCGAATCCCAGCGCCAAAGCTTCACTGAAGAGTTCAAATGATGGTCGGACAAAACCAGAACGGCCAACCCGACATTTCGAGTTGGCTGTTTGCGTATCAAATAGGTGGTGAGTTTCGGCAGGCAAGTTCCTGCAAATATCGACATGTTGGACATTGATCGAGGATGATATCAGCTCGAATCCACCGATCAATCATGAACGTCTTGGAAGTTGTTTACACATTAGGTAGGTGTAGTAGATAATCCTTCGATGTTGGTTCCATACGCGTGCAGCTGAAAAGACAGACCAGCGTCCTCAAGCACCTGCTGGCAAAGAGCAACATACTTTGAAACCGACACCCCGACGCCGAGCGGCACAACACATAAATCAACCATCACCTTCATCGCAAACTCCTCGTTAAATTGAATGGGCCTTCCAGACGCCCAAGTATAACCGCTTGTTTCACCAGCTGACAAATTCATTGCCAGACCTTTATCCAACCAGGCCGTTGCGAGTATAATGAAATCAGGAAGTAAATGCAGGTGGGCACAGGATCAGGCCCTCCCCCCTTTCCCCAGTCTGAATCCAATGCCCACAGAAAGGAAGCATCATGAACAGGACCGACTTTCAGGGCATACGCCAGTTATTTGATGATGGCAATATGGTTTGGGTGGAAAACCGGCTCAATCAGGTGAAGGGACGGGTGATCGGCTTTGAACCAGACATGATTGAGGTTGAAGTTGATAAGCACTGTGAGCGCTGGGACATCAACATCTGTAGCGAGATGACCCATGGCTTTCGCGTTAAATACGACGAGGTTCTCAAACACCCGCACGAATTTGACTCGCACCTCGATTAATTGCTGAGCTGTTTTTTCGAAAAGAGGATTTCCCGCAAGCCTTCGGCTGTGGTTTGTGGTCGCTGACAGGTAAAGTTCCGACATCTCCGCAGCATACGGAACCAGTTGGTCAAGCAGCTGCGACTTTTCTGCTGACCGCAGCAGTACGCTGGTCGCGGGGAGATAGCATTGAGGCTCCTTACTGTGCAGGAGTCTCAATTGCAAGCGAACCGGTTAATTATTGCAGCAAAGGTCCCGCCAGAAACGGCCGCTGCTCTCCTCAGTTGCATCCGCGACGACCCGTAGGCGACAATCATCACTGGCAGTCACAATGACGCGTCCTTGAGAATGGATTTTGACGTGGCTGCCAGCGTGCAGAATATGATCACGGCTGTCGCCAGTCTGAGTTAACCAGCAGCAACCAGACTGGCAAACGATGGTAACATTCTGGAGTTTGCCCCCCAAATCCAGCAGTTCATGTTGTTGCAGTAAAATTTCCATTTCCACCTCCTCGTGACATTTTCAAGCTGTTGACCTATTAAAACGCAATGAACATTCTTCGGCCAGATACAGGGCTTTACTATTGTAACCGTCACAGATAGGATAATCATCAACTGTGCCCACCAATGAACTGCCTAACTGTATCTGGCTGGCAACAAAGCAAGGTGTTAAAACTCGTTCAAAGACGCTGCTGCAACGGGGGAGGAAATAATGCTCGATGCCGGTTTACGACATGAAACAAAACAACCACTTTACGAAGAGGTGGCCGGTCGGATCAGCTATCTGATTGAGCAGGGCACTCTACGCCCTGGCGATCGGGTCCCATCGATCCGCAATCTGAGCAAACAGATGCAGGTCAGCATCAATACAGTCAAAGAGGCGTACAGTCAGCTTGAAGATCGTCGCCTGCTCGAAGCTCGCCCCCAGTCTGGCTACTATGTGTGCGCCCACTTACCGGAACTGCCTGCCGAACCGATCGTCAACCGACCAGCCCTCAATCCATCTGAAGTCAACCTCAGCAATGTCTATCGACTGGTCATGCAAGATCTTCTGAAACCGGAATTGTTACAACTGGGGGTCGCCGTCCCCAACCCGGAGCTGTTGCCAATTGAAAAACTAAACCGGATGTTAACCCGCGAAACCCGCCGCTTTGCCCCCCAATCGGTCTCTTACGATCTGCCCCCCGGGAACCTGCGACTGCGACAACAGATTGCCCAACGACTGCTCCTCTCCGGTTGCACCCTCAGCCCCGATCAGATTGTGACCACCTCCGGTTGTGTCGAAGCGGTCGTTCTGGCCCTGCAAGTGCTCTGTAAACCGGGTGATGCCGTGGCCATAGAGACCCCTTTTTATTACAACTTCCTGCAAGTCATAGAGGAGCTCGGCCTTAAAGCCCTGGAGATCCCCGCTTCACCACGGGGTGGCATCAGCCTGGAAGCACTCGAATACGCTCTCGCCCGTAATCACGGTGAGGTGAAAGCCTGCATCGTCATCTCCAACTTTAATAACCCTCTCGGCAGTCTGATGTCGGACGAGGACAAACAGAAGCTGGTCAAATTGTTGGAAAACCATCAGGTGCCATTGATTGAAGATGATATCTACGGCGATCTTTCCTACCGTGACGAGCGCCCCTCAGTGGCAAAATCCTTCGACAAAACCGGAAATGTTCTCCTCTGCTCATCGATCAGCAAAACCCTGGCCCCCGGTTATCGGGTCGGCTGGATCGCCGCCGGTCGCTATCAGGAACAAATCGAACACCGCAAAATGATCACGAACGTTGCGGTCCCCAGCCCGACCCAATTGGCCATTGCCGAATTCCTCGCCAACGGGGGATATGAACATCACCTGCGCTCGATTCGCCGGATCTACGCCCGCCAGACGGCCCAGATGGCCGATGCCATCGGTCGCTTCTTTCCCGCCGGAACTCGAGTCTCGCGTCCCAAAGGCGGCTTCGTCCTCTGGGTCGAAATGCCGGAACAAATCGATTCGCTCAAACTTTACGAGCGCTGCAAACAGGTCGGTATCACCATTGCCCCGGGCCAACTGTTTTCCATTGAAGGGAATTTCCGCAACTGCATCCGTCTCAACGCGGCCTGCTGGAACCCTTGTGTAGAGGCAGCCATCGAAACTCTTGGCCGGTTGGCCGAAGAGTTGCTCGCGGCATAAAGCTTAACTCCTCATTTAACCGCTCACGGGAAACAATATTGCCAGAGCTTTTTCCGCTGGGGTAGTATACGCAGGTCTCGTATACGGAATCTCTCCACGGAGCGAAAATGCACCAGCCTGCCAGAAACCAGCAATCGATCTATGCTCCGCGCCCATGTCGGCTACTGTCGGTCACAGAACTGACGCCAAATGAAAAACTTTTCCGCTTGCAGCTTTGCGATAAAACGGAACTGCAGCACCAGCCAGGACAATTTGTACAGATTTCGATTCCCGGGCTAACCGAAGCACCGATTTCCGTCGCCAGCTCGCCGACCCGCAAAGGTTATTTTGAATTGGGAATCCGCAAAGCCGGGCAGCTGACGTCTGCATTGCATCGACTGCAAGCGGGAGCTCAAATCGGCATCCGCGGACCGTTCGGGCGCCCCTTTCAACTTGACGCGCTGGACGGCAAAGCCTTACTGCTGATCGCCGGAGGCTGCGGCCTGGCACCACTGCGTTCGCTGATTCAATATTGTCAGGATCGTAGCGACGAATTTGCCTCAGTGCAGATTTTTTACGGCGCCAGATCCCCGGAAGACCTGATGTTTCAGCAAGACTTGAGTGACTGGCAAAGCAGTCACAATTTCAGCTGTCGCTACACTGTTGACAACAAACCGGCGACCTCCTGTTTCGATGGTGAAACCGGGCTGATCACCAATCTCATGAACGATATTCAGGTTGAGGCTGAAAACTGCTGTGCGGTCATTGTCGGCCCACCACCGATGTACCACCCGGTTATCGCCAGCCTGCGCCAGCTTGGGCTGAACAAACCAAAACAGATCATGCTTTCCCTCGAGCGCCAGATGCGCTGCGGAGTTGGCAAGTGTGGTCATTGCAGCATTGAACATCTCACCTGCTGTTGCGACGGCCCAATCTTCTGGCTGGAAGAGGTTGAACATCTGCGGGGTGCCTTATGACCGCCACTCTGACGACTTGTCCCTACTGCGGTACCGGCTGCAATTTTTATCTGAAAGCGGATAAAACGGGGCGCGTGACCGGAGTCGAACCAGCTGGCAAACATCCAACCAGCCGCGGCCAACTCTGCATCAAAGGCTGGAACGCTCACGCCTTTGTCGATCATCCCGAGCGTTTGACAACTCCGCAGATTCGTCAGCGAGGTCAGCTGAACGCTGCAGGATGGGAGACTGCTCTCGATCTGGTGCACGAAAAATTGCAAGGAATTGCTGAGAAGTACGGGCCAGACAGCCTGATGTTTCTTTCCTCCGCCAAAGTCAGCAATGAAGAGAATTACCTGCTGATGAAGCTGGCCCGCGCCGGTTTCGGCACCAACAACATCGACCACTGCGCACGACTCTGCCACTCGTCAACCGTCACCGGGCTGGTCGAAACCCTCGGCTCCGGGGCGATGACCAACAGTTTGAGTTGTTTCGACGAAACCGAACTGATCTTTGTTATCGGCTCCAACACCACCGAGCAGCACCCGCTGATCGGCAGCCGCATCCTACAAGCAGTGCAGCGCGGTGCCAAGCTGATCGTCGCCGACAGTCGCAGAATCCGGTTGGCAAAACAGGCAGATCTGCATCTGCGCCAGCAGAACGGCAGCGATGTTGCCCTGCTTAACGGGATGATGCGGCAAATCCTGCAGGATGGGCTGGAAGATCGGGAGTTTATCGCATCCCGAACCGAAGGCTTTTCCGCCCTCGAGCAATCTCTCGACCCCTTCACACCAGAGCATGTGTCGAAAATCACCGGACTAATGCCGAATCAGATCGTTGATGCCGCGCGCCTGTTCGGCAAAACCGACAAAGCGATGATCGTCTATGCGATGGGCATCACCCAGCATAGCCACGGCGTCGACAACGTCCGGGCAGTCTCCAACCTGGCGCTGTTGACCGGCAACCTCGGCCGACCCGGCACTGGCGTCAATCCACTGCGCGGCCAAAACAACGTTCAGGGCGCCTGCGATATGGGGGCATTGCCCGATGTCTACAGCGGCTACCAGAAAGTGGCCGACCCGGTGGTGCGCGAAAAATTCTCTAAAGCTTGGGGATGCAATTTGCCAGAGTCTCCAGGTTTGATGTCGACCCATGCGATTGAAGCGGCCGTCGAAGGGAAAATTCGCGGCATGCTGATTCTTGGCGAAAACCCGATGCTTTCCGATGCCAATCAAGCACAGGTCAAGCAAGCACTGGAAAACCTCGATTTTCTCGCTGTGATCGATATTTTCCCGACCGAAACCGCCCAACTTGCTGATGTAATTTTACCGGCGGCCTGTTATGCCGAACGGGATGGGACCTTCACCTCAACCGAGCGGCGGGTGCAACACGGCCGCAAAGCTGTCGACCCACCGGGAGAGGCGCAGGCCGATTGGCAGATCGTCTGTCAATTGTTGCAGCGTTGTGGACTTCAGTCAGACTACGCCGACCCGGCAGAGATCATGACTGAAATTGCCAGTCTCACCCCCAGCTACGGCGGCATCGCTTACGATCGTTTAAGCGATAATGGCCTGCAATGGCCCTGTCCAACAAGCGATCATCCCGGCACACCGATTCTCCACCAAGATCAGTGCACTCGGGGCAAAGGCCTTTTCAGCCCGGTCGATTACCGACCACCGAAGGAACTGCCGGATGCCGACTATCCCTTGCTGCTGAATACCGGACGCAGCTATTTCCACTGGCACACCGGCAGCATGACCCGCCGCAGCCATTTGCTCGATCGGGAAGAGCGGAGCGCATTTGTTGAAATAAATCCTGAAGATGCAAAGAAATACGGGTTTGTCGAACGGCAGCAAATCAGAATCAGCAGTCGTCGCGGTTCGATCAGCTGCGCTGCTCAATTGACCGGCAAGGTTCCTGTGGGTCAGATTTTTATCCCCTTCCACTTTGCCGAAGGTGCGGCGAACGCACTGACCAACAATGCCCTCGATCCCGAATCGGGGATTCCCGAATTCAAGGTTTGCGCGGTAAGGATCGAACCATGTTGAAACAATTGTCCCGCAGCGACCTTGAGCAACTCCTGGAAGCCGTTGCCAAAAACTACGCCCTGCAGGTCCCGCAGCTTCTGGCTGACGGCACCCGGCAGCTTGGTCCATATGATAACGCAGAGCTTTCGTTGTCTGGCCAGCCATTACAGCGCAAACCAACCAGCTATTTCTTTCCTCAGACGGAATTGTTACTGACTCTCGATGCTGCTGGAAATGTTCAACAGCCACCACCCGCGGAAAAGCCACTGGCACTGTTCGGAATGGACCGGACCGACCTGGCAGCGCTGACCTTTCTCGATCAATTTTTCATGGCTCCACCAGCAGACGATATTTATCTGCACAGGCGTCTCAACGCTCTGTTGATCGGACTGACCGGCGACGCTGGCCCCGATAGCAGCTTTTTACCGCTGGCCGACGATGGCTGCGATATTGAACTGATCGCTATCAATCAAAAATGGTTGGCTTTGGGACATTCAGAAGCGGGGAAATCTCTGCTGCGTAAATTCAACGACGGCGATGACAAACAACTGGTCACATTGCGCAAAGCGTCCCGCGACCAGCCTTCAGATCTTCTACAGCAGGCCAGCCAGTTGCTACACGATGATCTGGTTCCCGACGCTTTTTGGGAAGAGATTGCAGATCGCTGCATTCTCTGTAGCGGCTGCAACCTGGCCTGCCCAACCTGCAGCTGCTTCTGCCTACAGGATCGTCAAACACCAAACGGAACAGAACGGAGCCGGGTCTGGGATTCCTGTCAATTGGATGCTTTTATGCGCGAAGCGAGCGGGCACAATCCGCTGGGGACCGAAGCACTACGGACCCGGCGGCGAATTCACCACAAGCTGGTGGCGGATGTTGAACGCTGGGGCGAACTGGGTTGTGTTGCTTGTGGACGCTGTGATCGGGCTTGTCCGACGGGAATTGGGATGTTTGCCGTGGCTGAGGAGATGGTTGAGCGATTTGGTCTACGAAGTTAGATCTGTTTGACATTAGTCCACACTCTCTGCGGATGCGGGTAGCATCTTTCGCTTGAAAAATGAGAAGAGCCGCCCATCAATTGCGGCCAAGCCAAAACAGATCAGTCCCATCCCAGCCAAATCTTTGCCAGCTAATTGCTCCCCGAGAAAAACGACACCGAGCAGAATCGCACTGACCGGAATCAGAAAGGTGACCAGCAAGAGGTTGGTCGCACCTGCCGTTGCCAAAATACGGAAATAGATGATATAGGCCAGAGCTGTTGATACCAATGCCAAGCCAACGACCGCAGCCCAGACGCCAATGCCGGGCATAGCGATGGTCCAGGGTTGGTCGACAACCAGCGCCAGCGGTGTCAACAGAATGGTTGATGTCGTCACCTGTCCGGTTGCTGTCACTAGTGGTGCCGTCCCCATGCTTTTGAAGCGTCGCCCATAAACCCCGGCGAAGGCATAAGAAAGTGCCGCACCAAGCACCGCAAATTGTGCCAGGGTATTGGTCCCGAGCCCGCCCAGGCTATCCAGTCCGATGATCACAGCAACACCGATAAAACCGATCAGAATTCCGCCTAGCCGCCCACCGCTGATTTTTTCATCCTTGGTGAAGGCATGGGCGACGAGAACCGTAAACAATGGGGTGGTGGCGTTGAAGATCGACGCAAGTCCGCTGGCAATATGTGTCTGCCCCCAGACAATCAGGCAAAATGGAATCATATTGTTCAGCAAACCCATGCCGAAAAAGGCTTTCCAGTAACGCCATTCTTTCGGCATCCGCAAGCCGGTCGCTCGGACAATCAGGTTGAGGGCTATCGCCGCCAAACCGACCCGCAATACCACAATAGTCAATGGCGGCAGAACCTTCACCGCAACGCCAACAAAAAAGAATGACCCGCCCCAGAGAACCGATAGAATCAACAACAGCAGCCATTCGAAGGAGCCCATTTTAGTATTAACTGATTTCATGCTTGTCCCTCATATCGTTATGTTTGAGTACAACATAATCATTGTCTCTGGCACTCACCACCCGATTCTTGCGGAACAGAAAAAATAGCGCAAGAATCGGGTGGTTCCCCATTGCTCACATCGCTATTATGATGACTAAGATAAATGTTAGAAAACAACATCACCAAGATGCTGGCCGCGGAGAAGATCGATGGACAACCCTGATTACAGACGCATAGAACAGGCGATCGCCTATCTTGAAGGGCACGCTTTGGAGCAGCCCTCTCTTGATGAAGTTGCCGAGCAGATCGGCTTGAGCCCCTATCATTTTCAGCGGCTATTTAAATCCTGGGCCGGGGTCAGCCCCAAGCGTTTTCTGCAATATTTGACCATCGAAAACGCCAATAAACTGCTGCGCGAATCCTCCTCTGTTCTTGACACCGCACTGGATGTCGGCCTCAGCGGACCAAGCCGCTTACACGATCTGTTTGTCAGCGTCGAGTCGATGACGCCGGGAGAGTTCAAAGCACAGGGGAAAGACCTACTCATCAGCTATGGGTTTCATGGCACCCCTTTTGGCGAGTGCCTGTTGGCTGTCACCCCACGAGGAATATGTAACCTTGCTTTCGTTGATCCAGAGACGCGATCACTCGCCCTGGAGGAATTACGGGCGACCTGGAAAGAATCGGCACTCGTTGAGGATCAGGATGCTGGAAGAGAGATTATCAAACAGATTTTTTCTCAACCTCGCAGCAAAGAGCAGATTCCGCTTAAGGTACTGCTTAAAGGAACAAATTTCCAGATCAAGGTCTGGGAAGCCCTGTTAAGTATCCCTGAAGGGACTGCCGTTTCCTACGGCTCTCTGGCCAAGTCAGTCGGCCGCCCCAAAGCCCATCGAGCAGTCGGTACCGCTGCCGGTCACAATCCTGTCGCGTATCTGATACCTTGTCACCGGGTTTTAAGAGTAAATGGAGATATCGGCGGCTATCATTGGGGAACAAAGCGCAAGCGGGCAATCCTCGCCCGCGAAGCAGCTTGCTGTGACCATG
>CALZLE010000411.1 GCA_945788205.1 uncultured Desulfuromonadales bacterium | reverse complement strand
ACTCTACAGTGGTCGTCGGTTTTTCCTGAAACTTGTTGCTGCTGTAGCTGAATCAGGCCTCTGGTTTGAAGTAACCGATATAGGTTTCGTCCTTATTATAGCTCGCGTCGGAATGCGCCGGATTGAGCATATCCTGGGAATTGTCCATCAGCACCATGATATTCGGCGGGATCGACCGGGTTACATATGGTGGGGCGCTGCAGTAGTCAGTCATGCCGCCCCAAACCGTTTGGGCGATGCCAACCAGGAAGAAGATACTTACCAAACTCAGATATTTTTTACTCATATGATCACCTTGCTTCTGAAGTTCATTCTGCTAGCCGGCAAAACGATAGAACACCGAATTCTCTGCCCTGGTGTCGTTCGGGCCATCAACTCGAGCGGTGATCCGGAAATAAATGGCCGTTCCCGGCGCGCCTCCGGCCGCACGGGAAAATTCCAGGCGACTACCAGGCATGCCTCTGCTGAAGAGCCTTTCCATGGAGATGGTGGCGGTGAACTGGCCACCTAGGCTGCTAGGCAGGGATATCGATGTGTTACAGACCGTTCCAGTGGTGTACAGTGCAGTAGTGAAATTATTTTCGCTGGGGAAAAGAGCAGAAATCCCTCCGGCATTAAAGGCACTGTTGATGGAGTCTTTTACAATATCTACCGCTCCGGCAGCTGCTTCATCGGCAGTGGCGTAGGCTTTCCCCAGCCCCGAAATTTTTGTTGATTGAATGGTGAAGAAGTGCGTGCCGAGAACTATCAACATGATCACCAGGCTCATCAGCAGCGCGGTCATCAGGGCAATGCCCTTTTCATTTCTGAGTTGTTTCATAATTCACCTTGCATTTCGCGGGGTAACATTCAGCGTGACCAGTTTCCAACGATATTTACGTTGGGCCGCAGTCAAAGTGACATCGCGGCCAATCGTTGTCCCTTCCCCGACCCGGACTGTGGCTAGCGGATAGGTATAGTCAGGATCTTGCCGGCCATTTTGCACCAGCAGATAAACTTTGATTTGTTTCAAAAAGTCATTCAGATCCTTCAGGTCCATCCCGGCCGCAGTCGTACCTCCGTTGTCGGGTTCAAGAGTGCCATCATCATTCGTATCCAGGGCCACAGCGACTTGAAAGTCGAGAACGCAGCTCAGCAAAGCCTGTCCGCTGCCGTCCGGGGTTTCGCTGGTGACGCTTTCACCTCGCAACAGGTTTCTGGTTCCAGGCGCGCAGGCTGCGGGGGCGGTATCTCCCAGGTAGTACCGACCGGTGTAATAAGGACGTGCGGTCAGGTCGTTAGCAGTGCCCGTGGCGGGATAGAGGCCGTAAGCGACCGTTCCCACATCTGGAGAGCTGTAGGTTGCAGCAGAAGCAATAGTCGTCAGGTTGGCTCCGGAGCCGTTATATTTGAACAGCCATTGTTCGCTGCCAGCGACCGTTTCGGTCAGCAACTTTTTGGTATCCGGAGAAATAATGATGACGCGGTCGTTTGCTTGCAGGTCCTCGCGAGCGTCTCCCCATGTTCGAAAGGCTGGTGCCGATGTGGCCATATAGCTCCAGGCCCGGCTTGTAACATATTCCAGGCCAAGAGGTGTGCCCATGATAAACAGCTCATCAGGCGCATTGTTGCTGTTGGTAACCTTGATCGGTTTAGGGTCAAAGCCGGTTGCGCCGTAATCTTCGGCCAGGCCAAAGCCGGCGGCCTGTAAGTCTTCTTCGATGATCTGCTTGGCGACCTCAAGCTCAATTTCCGCTTCGGCAATGCGATACTCCCGACTGTTATGGGTCATCTGGGAGAGGTAGGCATCTAAAATTCCGGTCATCATGATGCCGAAAATGGCCATGACCACCAGCAGTTCAATAATGGTGAAGCCTTTTTGCCCTTTTAGGCGTGCTGCTGGCTTTTGTCGGGATTGTTTGGCCGCCCGATATCCTGGAAGGGGGGCACTTAATTGATTCATAGCAAAAGATCTCATAGCGTCGGAATCACCTGTTTGAGCGATAAACCACCCTGCGGTTGACAAAAGTCGCTGAGCCGATTTTGTACTGTACGTTAAGTTCAACTTGCAGAACGCCGGAAACATCGGTCACGTCCCAGCTGCTGGTAAAGGTTTTAGCGGCCCCGCGCATTTGGACCGTATGGGTATCCGTGCCGTCTGTTAAGCTGGCGAAAGGGGTGGCAAAGAGGTCATTGATCTTTTCTTTGGCCACTCTGGAGGCGGTATTGCGGAGTTCGTTCTGCATATTGGTTTTCATTGCCAGAAGGGTGACGTTGCTCAGAGCAAGGATCGATACGGAGAGAATCACCATCGCGATCATCATTTCTACCAGCGTAAACCCTTGAAGTGAGTGTAGTTTTATTTTCATATTAAAAGTCCCTTTATTTATCCGGGTCGCTAGATTTCGTTACAATTTGATCCGTCCCAGGACCCTTCCCTGATCCTGGTTCTGGACAGAGAGACACAGCGCCTATCGGCCACCCCCTGCATCGCCAGGACATAAATGCGCGAGGAGACCATTCCCCAATTTTTACTACGGACGAAGCCTCGCTTATCAAAGATTAGAGCGTTAGCCGCTCCTGTCGGGGTACCGCTCGCGCCAATGGTGATGTTGATGGTTGAGGTCGTTTCCTTTTCCGTTGCATCCACTTCTTCCGCAGCTCCATCGTAGACAAAATCAGTAAAGCCGGAGGCTCCGCTATCGACAAATTCAAAGATCCGATACGATCCATCTGCCGGGAAAAGCAAGCCGTACCCTCGGGTTTCCGTACTGCTTGACTGAGTCATGGCATCCAGCCGGGCTTTCTGCAGATCCGAATGAAATTCCTTGGTGACAGTCGCCAGGCGTTGCTGTTTGGAAAGTCCAAAGCCAACCGTGGCCAGTGCTGCCAAAACACCTAGAATTGCGATGACGATTAAAAGTTCAATCAGGGTCACGCCCGATTCCTGGCGCAAGGTTTTGTGTGCTCTATGCATAGCGATGTACCTGTCCAATAATTAAAATTATTAGAAGATACTTAGCAAGAAGCTGGCCAGAAACTGTGGGAAGGGTTAACCGGTTGGAATACTGTTGTTCGCTGGAGACGCTGGGATTTTATTAAGGTGGTTAGATTGCACTAATTGCATAGCGGGAGTGCAAATAGTGCATCAGGCTCCGGGGAGAAGCTTGAGCGGCCGGTCGGAAAAATTACAGTAACCCCCGGTCCGCTAGACTGACATAGTCTCCGTTGCCGATGATGATATGGTCGAGCACGCGCACGCCCATCAGGTCGCCGACCTGCTTGAGGCGCTTGGTGATGTCGATATCTTCCCGGCTTGGGCTGGGGTCGCCGGAGGGGTGATTGTGCACGAAGAGGATCGCATATGCAGACTCGCGCAGCACCGGGGCGAAGACCTCGCGGGGGTGGACGATGCTGGCGTTCAGGCTGCCTTCGGAGATCTGCACCTCGCGGATCAGCCGGT
>CALZLE010000410.1 GCA_945788205.1 uncultured Desulfuromonadales bacterium | reverse complement strand
ATAGTGTTCGCAAGAAGGGCAGTTGTTTTCAGATTTATCTGCCGCTGACAAACAAGAAACCGTTGCAGAAATATTCGCCAAAGCCGACGGAACTTCCTGGTGGCGCAGAGACGATTCTGCTTGTTGAAGATGATCCACAAGTTCTGGAAACCACGCACAATATTCTTAGCTCAGTTGGCTATCAGGTGGTGACCAGTAATTGTGCTGATACCGCCCTGGAAACGTTGGACGCTAATCAGCAAAAGCTCTCACTGATCCTTTCAGATGTCGTTATGCCGGGCATGAAAGGTATGGAGTTTTACCAGCAAATTCGCCAACGGACTGAGGTTCCTGTCGTCTTTATCAGCGGCTATACCTTTGATGCCTTGCGAGAGCAGGGGCTGGTTGGGGATGAAATCATTCTGTTGAATAAACCAATTTCACCGCTGGCGCTGCTAACGAAGATTCGTGAAACGATTGACTCTCCTGAAAATGTAACTTCAGCTGATTGACACCTCCCCGGCTGTAGAATATCCTGCGGTCGGCCTGTCGAATATCCTGCACTTTTTTACCATTCTAATAATGACTTTCATAATTTACAGCAACTTAGGCTCTTCCCTCGGTTGGCATGAATACTGATTATCTACTCTTTAATTGTCACTCCCATCAAACATGCTTAAGGATTTTCCATGACGCTTAACAAAATTGTCATTGTCGCGTTCTGCCTACTCGCTGTGTTGGGCTCTTCAGTTTACGCAGTTTTGACGACCCGCACAGCTGATAATGCTCAACTGGCACTGGCAGAGCTGCAAGTAAAGAACATGACCTGTGGGTCTTGTGTCGGAACGATCACTGACGCATTAGAAGGTGTTTCCGGGGTCGAAAAAGTTGATGTCAGTGTTACCACTGGAATCGGCAAAGTGACATTTAACCCAAGTTTAGTTGATGCCGAAAAACTCGCCAGCACGGTAACTGCGACAGGTTACCCGGCCACAGTTAAACAGCTGCTCAGCAGCGATCAATATCACGCACTGCAAAACGAAGAAACCCGTCTGGCAACAAGCTATGTCGCTCGAATAGGTGAGACACTGATTTCTCGCTCTGAATTTGGCCAGCAAATAGCTCAATACTTAAAATCAAAAGGAATGCAGGATCGACCGGAAGCACGATCGCAGGCCATAGGTCAGACATGGCAAGCCACGCTACAAAAGACTTTGTTGCTTCAGGCTGCAGAAAAGAACCAGGTTGTTGTTCAAGACGGTGAAATCGAATTGCGGATAGAACGGGTTCAAAAGGGGATTCCGAATTTTGATGAGTATGTTCAGACCCGCTATGGGTCAAGGGAACTGTATCGTCAGCGCCTTAAAGAAGAGATGATCATCAGTCGAAATATCGATCAGTTTGTCCTTAGCAAGGTGAACAATAAAATGAGTCACCAACAAGCATTCAACAGATGGTTTCAGTCACTCGTCGATAACGCCTCAATCACTATTTTCGATCCACAGATAAAGCAAATTGCCGGTTCAGCTGGTGGCTGTGCTGGTAGCTGTTGTGGTTAGACCAGGAGAACAGGGAGAAATTTATGGATAAGAAACGCCAGGAAAAAAAAGAGCAGTTTGATAACACCCAGCAAAAAAGCTCTGCGGCCAAAATTCTGATTATCGTTGCTGTGGTTGTGCTAGCAGGGCTTGCTGGATTTTTTGTATTAACCCAACCCGCAACGGATAGCATTGCATCAGTTAAAAGCATTAATGGTGAGGTGAGAATTGATTTGAGCCAAATAAATGATGGGCAAGCTCACTATTTTAGTTTTGCTGCTAAAGATGCTGTGATTCCGTTTTTCGTAATTAAAAGTGTCGATGGTGTCATGCGAGCCGCTTTTGATGCTTGTGATGTTTGCTATCGAGAAAAAAAGGGTTACCGTCAAGAAGGAGATCAGATGGTCTGCAACAATTGCAACATGAAGTTCCGCTCCGACCTGATCAATGTTGTTAAAGGTGGTTGTAATCCTGCCCCCTTAAACAGAAGAATTGATGGGCAGCAGCTGGTTATTCTCGATACTGACATCCTTAAGGGAGCCTGGTATTTCGGTGGCTGATGGGACTGAAACTCTATGAAACTTGAATCGATAGCCATATATAATCTCCGCCGGCGGAAAAGTCGAATGGCTTTTCTTGTGCTCGGGCTGCTGATCGGTGTTGCGACTGTTGTCACGCTGATTTCCCTTTCTGGTGCTTTGACCTCTGACATCCAGCATAAAATGGAGAACTATGGTGCAAATATTCTGATTACACCACAGAGTGATAATCTCTCTTTAAGCTACGGCGGTATAACCTTGGGCGGCGTCACTGTGGACGCTAAAGATATTCAACAGGCAGATCTTGCTAAAATCATGACTATCCCCAATAGCCGTAATATTGCAGCGATAGCACCGAAGGTTTTGGGCGCTGTTGAGGTTGGCAGTGAGCGGGTTCTGTTGATGGGTGTCGATACTGAGAAAGAATTCCACCTTAAACGCTGGTGGAGTATCAGTGGCGAACCAGTCACTGATGATTCGCAACTGGTTGTCGGCCAATCCGTCGCGGAAAAATTAGGGTTAGCTCCCGGCTCAAAGGTGCAAATTTCAGGAGAAGCGTTTTTTGTTAGCGGTATTCTGGCGAAAACCGGATCTCAGGACGATCAATTGATCATCGGCTCATTAGCGATGTCACAACGGGTGCTGGGTAAACATGGGACCGTATCCATGGTTGAAGTTGCAGCTTTGTGCGCTGATTGCCCTGTTACCGATATGGTGAACCAGATCAGCACTGTATTGCCAAATGTTGACGTTAGCGCCATTCAGCAGGTGGTGAAAACCAGAATGCACGCTTTGGATCAATTTCGAACTTTCTCTTTGGCTATTGCCGCAGTCGTCCTGTTAATTGGGGCCTTGGTGGTCTTTGTCACGATGATGGGGTCAGTCAATGAGCGAACCCGTGAAATCGGAATTTTTCGCGCATTAGGCTTTCGTCGTTCTCACGTTATGCGCCTGATTTTGACGGAGTCTTTTGTGGTGAGTCTGCTGGCAGGTTTGCTCGGCTATCTGGCCGGGATGGGTGCAACGGAAGCGATTATACCATTTATGACCGAGCATCAAGTCCATGTTGCATGGAATCCTCTGCTGGGTGGCTCTGCCATGCTGTTGGCACTCTTCGTCGGCTGTGCCGCTTCGTTTTATCCGGCACTACAAGCGAGTCGACTCGACCCTACCGAAGCGCTACGAGCCCTATAGGAGCAACAATGCCATTTATCAACTTCAATAGCCTGAGCAAAACCTATAACAGCGATGCAGCTGATGTGACGGCACTGTCAGAGGTTACCTTGCAGATCAGTGAGGGGAGCTTTGTCGGGGTTATGGGGCCGTCAGGTTCCGGCAAGAGTACTTTCTTGTCAATCCTTGGCGGACTCTGCCATCCGACAGCGGGGCAGGTGTTCGTTGATGATATCGACCTCTATAGCCTCAGCAGTGAAAAACGCGCTGATTTCCGCCGGGAATATCTCGGTTTTGTTTTCCAGTCGTTCAACCTGATCCCTTACTTGACGGCCATTGAGAACGTGATGCTGCCTCTGGCAGTGAAGAGCATCCCGGTCGACGAAAAAAGAGATATGGCGAAGTCGGTTTTACAAAGAGTCGGACTTGAACCGCGACTTGATCACCTGCCCAGCCAGTTATCAGGCGGTGAGCAGGAGAGGGTGGCAATTGCCCGGGCTCTGGTTAACGCGCCACCGTTGATTCTTGCAGATGAGCCGACCGGAAGTCTCGATACGGGAACCAGCCACGAAATCATGGAGCTGTTTGCCAATCTGAACAATGAAGGCCAAACGATTGTTATGGTGACTCATAATCAAGAAATTCGCACCTACTTTGATCGCTACCTGATTCTGCGTGATGGCAGTGTTGCTGAAGATTCAGAGGACGAGAATAAACTCCTCGCAAAAGCTGGATAACTTTATGGTTCTACTGTTGTTGGTCATACTCGCTATTCTGATCTGGTCGATTCAGGTCGAACTAGAGCCGAAGCATTCTGCTGATGTGTTGGTCGAAACGTCCTGTGCTGCGTGCCATCGGAGCGTCGATATTGATTCGCTGGTGTGTCCTCACTGTCAGCAGCAAATACGTGAAGCTTGCCCGGAATGTCATCGAGGGAAACTGATCAGTCATCATTATTGCCCGTTTTGCGGATCAGCTCAGAAGAGGAATGATGAAAGTTAAAAACAACAGAGTTCTCTATACGTCCGCTTTCCTGATGTTGACCTTGATTGTAGGTTACAATGTCTGGTCATACTACCACGGATATTGCACAATTCGTTCGCTTATGGCGTTCAGCTTGCCAGCAAAACTGCTGTTGGCTGGAATTGTTGTCGCGATTGTCTTCCTGTTGTCCAGTAAATCTAAAAACAGACGGGTCCAGCAACAGAGCAAGTGCTCCTGTTCCACCGAGTTGCGCAACAACTGGGATTATTGTCCTGTCTGTGGGCAGCGACGAGACAGATAACGAAACTTTAAAAGACAGCCGGCAGAGACTTCGCTAATAAAGAAAAAGTCGGTAGCGATGCTATCTGTGCCGCTAGTCCTGTCACCTTCTGTTGCTCATCACCTTCCTCTTGATTTAGAACGCCCAATAACTCATCTGTCGTAAGTGATGCAAGGGTGTGCGCGGCGGTCTCCTCTGCAGCGGTTTGTTCTTTTGGCATGTTGTTGAGCATGTACCCCGCCACTGGCAGTTCCAGGTTGCGTGCTGAGAAAAGTGTCAGAAGCGTGTGGTTGATGGTTCCTAGATTTGGGCGACAGACCACGAGTAACGGCAGATTCAATGACCGGGCGAAATCCGCCATCAAAAAACCGCCTGCCAGCGGCACCATCAGGCCGCCAGCTCCCTCTATGATACTAAAATCATGCTCTGAAATTGTTTTGTTGGCCTGTTGGACAAGACCATTGTAGTCGATACGGATCTGTTCTCTCGATGCGGCCACCGCAGGGGCCAGAGGTGTTTTTAACCGATAGGGGCTGATTTCAGTGTCAGTCTGTTTGTTCTGCGCAGCCCATTTCAGTAGCTGAGCATCGGGACCGAGCTGTTCCGTGTTTTCGACGCCGGTTTCTGCTGGTTTTAATACGCCGACATTGACCCCGCGCTCTGTTAACGCTTTTGTCAGGGCAGCAGCAACCAGGGTTTTGCCAACACCGGTATCTGTGCCGGTAATAAACAATCCTCTTGGCTTTTCAGCATGCATTTATCGTGACCTCCGCATCGGAAAGCATTTGCATGTCGATTTCGGAGTTGCGACCGCTTGTGGTTAAATAATTTCCTATCATCGTTCCGCTGGCGCCAGCCATAAATATAGCGGACTGAAAGTCCCTTAAGTTTTTCTCTCGGCCGCCACATACGGTAATTCTCTTTTTCGGGAGCAGATAACGATAGAGGCAGATAATGCGCAGGCAATCCATGGGCGTCAATAGATCAGCATCCTGCAGTGGAGTTCCTTCTACAGGATTAAGGAAATTCAGCGGCACCGAGTCAACGTCCAACTCACGAAGAGTTAGCGCCATTTCATAACGCTGGTTCAATGATTCACCCAGGCCAAAAATCCCACCACAGCAAACCTCCATACCAGCGGCTTTTGCACAGCGAACGGACTCAACATCATCCTCGTAACTGTGTGTCGTGCAGATTTCCGGAAAAAAGGAGCGGGCGGTTTCGAGGTTGTGGTGATAGGTTTTGCATCCAGCCGCAAAGAGCGCTTCTGCTGACTTTGAATCCAGAATCCCCAACGATGCTGACGGCGAAATCTCGGTTTCTGAGTTAATCTGCCGAAGCGCTTCGAGGATCTGCTCAAACTCTTCTCCAGGCTCTATGCCGGTACCGCTAGTGACAATACCATAACAGTGATTTCCGGCAGCCTGGGCCTGTTTTGCTCCCTCGACTATTTCAGCAATAGATTTAAGCGGATAAACGGGACTGTTTGTCTGATGGTGAGATGACTGGGCACAGAAACTACAGTTTTCAGAACAGCGGCCGGACTTGGCGTTTATGATAGAACAAAGGTCAATTCGGTCACCGAGGTAGCGTTCTTTAATCTGCTGGGCACCTGCCATAAAAGCCGTCAAATTGGAGCCTTTAGCCGTGAGTATTTGTCTCGCCTCTTCTATGCCTAGGGTATGGCCTCCGTAGACTTTATCGCGAAATTGTAGAGCTTGGTTGTCCATAAATATTCTCCCAAAAATGATTTGATGCGGAAGACTATCTGTTGT